>JANONY010000001.1:0-6960 GCA_031421055.1 Actinomycetes bacterium
TCAACCTGTCTGGCGCATCCCTTTCTCGGCTGCCCTGGACGCCACGCTACAAGCGCGAGATTCTGCGCTCACGGCTGGACGCGACGAACACCCTCGCGCGCGCGATATCGTCGGCGGCGACACCGCCCTCCGTTTTTCTCAGCGGTTCGGCCGTCGGTTTCTATGGCAACCGTCCTGGACAAGACCTCACAGAAGAGTCGGAGCGTGGCGATGGTCTGCTGCCAGACATCGTCGAGCAGTGGGAAGCGGCGGCACGAGTCGTGCCGAGTGCGACGCGGCTCGTTCTGTTGCGCACGGGCATCGTGGTCGGGCACGGCGGAGCGTTCGCTCCGCTAGAGCTGCTCACGCGTTTCGGTCTCGGAGCTCGGCTCGGCGATGGACGCGCGCACTGGCCCTGGGTGAGTTTGCACGATGAGGCGGCAGCGATCGTGCACCTGCTGACATCGAAGCTCAGCGGACCGGTCAATTTGGTCGGACCGACGCCGGCGAGTTCGGATGCAATAACTAGGCGCCTAGCGCTCGCGATGCGCCGCCCGCGCGTGTTCGCAATCCCCCGCGGCCTTCTTGAGCTTGGGCTCGGCGACGCGGCGAGAGAGCTCATGCTCTCTGACCAGCGGGTAATCCCGACGAAGCTGCTAGAGGATCACTTCAGGTTTCGCGACGAGACGATCGAGAAGGCTATTAGCTCGGTGTGGAGCGCTCGAGCCTGATCGCTTCGCGCGTCGCCCACCGGGCACGCTTGCGATCGGCGCTCGCGTCGTAGGCGAGACCGAGTACGAGCCACGCACGCCACGAGTCTGGCGCGGTTTCGACGGCGGCTTGGAACGCCGGAAACTCCGCATCAGCCGCGACCGGGTCTGGCCGACCGCTCGCGAGCCTCGGCAGCGTGTCGGCAGGCAGCGCCCCCTCGGCCCGCATCCGTGCCAGCAGTCGCTCTGCCCGAAACGCGAAGACCAGCTCTGCCGCGAGCGCCCACGCACCGATGATCGGCAGCACGAGAAGCGCAATGCCCATCGCCTTCGCCACCGGCTGGTCAATGGCCACCAGCACCAGGGCGTACTGCACGATGAAGATCAGGTACAGCGCGAGCAGCGCCGCCATGCCCAACCCGGCGAGCTTTGCCATCATGACTGCAGGTCGAGCAGCGAGTCGAGGCCGACCACGACGCCCTCGATGTCGCCGACCGCCCTCAGCGCGAGCAGGATCCCGGCTTCGTAGGCGCTGCTCGACATGGTCAGGTGCGAGATGGTAACCACTTCACCGTTGCCGCCGAAGATGACGTCTTGCTTAGCAAGAACGCCCTGCATGCGCATGCTGTGGATCGGCACACTCGCCACCTGCTGCCCCCTCGCCCGCTGATCGACGTGCGGCGCAATCACCGGCCCGAGTGCGGCGCGCGCCTCGCCGATGAGCTCCGCCGTGCGCACGGCCGTGCCGGAAGGAGAATCCACCTTCGCCGGGTGATGAGCTTCGACTATCTCGATCGAGTCGAAGTACTTGGCTGCCGTCGCCGCGAACGAGCTGGCAAGCACCGACCCGATAGAAAAGTTGGGGACGATCAGCACACCGACCCCTGGCTTAGCCGCGACGAGGGCACCGATTGAGGCGACACGCTGCTTTCCCCACCCCGACGTGCCGGTGACGGTCGAGATGCCGGCCGCAACAGCGTGCTCGACCACGGTCTGCGACGACTGCGGAAGCGTGAAGTCGAGCACGACGTCGGCTCCGAGCATCGCGTCAAGGTCGTCGCCGTGTGCAATCGTGGCGTGCAGTTCGAGGTCTTTCGCGGCCTCGATCAACCGCGCCGCGACCTGCCCCATACGCCCACTGGCTCCGACGATCGCGACCCTCTTTGTCATGCAACCATCGTAGCTAGGCTGAGCGGATGGTCACGTTTCGCGAGTCGTCGCCTGACGATCCGACGGCGCGCGCGTTGCTCACCGAGTACTTTGATTCTCGCGCGGCCGGCTTCCCAGCCGCCCACGGCGTCTACCGAACGGTTTTTCCGACGCCTGCCGAATTCGTGCCGCCGCGCGGGGTCTTCGTGCTTGTGGAAGACGACGGCGTCGCGGTCGGTTGTGGCGGCATCCGTCGCATTGAACTAGCGGATCACCCCAACGCCGCCGAAATCAAACACCTGTGGCTGCAACCCCAGCTTCGATCGCGCGGCTTCGGCCGTCTCCTGCTCGCCGAGTTGCAGCGTCACGCCGTCGCTCTCGGGGCACAGCGCCTCGTGCTCGACACCAACGACTCCCTCACGGCTGCCGGGGCGCTGTACCGCGGCGCCGGTTTCGCCGAAGTTCCGCCGTACAACGACAACCCGAACGCGACCACCTGGTTCGCGAAGGCTCTCTAGTACTGCTGGTCGACGCCGAGGCCGGTGCGCAGTTCGACCGGCAGGTGCCCTAGGTCGTTGTGAGCCACCAGCACCGGCGGCTTGGCCGAACGTACGCGAATGACGGTGAGTCCGCAGTTGGCCTGGTTGACGCCGAGCCAGCGCCACTCTGGGCCATTGAGCACTTCGCGCACGAACCAGCCGATCACGAAGTTGTGGGTGACGAGCAGGTCGTGACGGTCGCCGCGGGCCGGAGCGAGGTACTCGGTGACGGCATCCGTCATCTGCGCTCTGCCAGCTTCGATCTGTTCTGCCGTGACCCCACCGAAGAAGGAGTCGAAGGCGTGCGGCATATCGGCACTCGGCCCGCTCGGGTAGCAGTCGAACAACAGATTGCTCGGCTCAGACTTGAGGCCGCCGAGTGAACTCTCGATAATGGTCGCCGTCTCGGTCGCGCGCTGCAGGGGCGAGTGCCAGGCGCCGGTGAACGGCACCGTCGCTAAGCGCTCTCCGATGGCTGCGGCTTGACGCTTGCCCCGGTCGCTCAGCGGGCCGTCGGGCAGGCCGAACTCGGCATCCTGCTGCTCACCATGGCGCACTAAATAGATGAAATGTGACACTCGTACTATTACCTCACTTGCTAGCTACAGAACTGGCGCCTCTGCCAGTCCGGCGAAAGCGGACTCGTCGACCGTGCCAACCGCGGCGATCGACACGGGGCGGGAAGCCAGCTCTTCTGCGAGCTCCTGAACGTCGGCTTGAGTGACTAAGGCCAGCCTCCGAAGCGACTCGTCGAGATCCATGAACTCGCCAAGCGTGATCTCACTTCGGCCAAGCCGAGACATGCGAGTGTCGCTGTCCTCGAGCGCGAGGGCCGCTGCACCGCTCAGTTGGCCCTTTGCGCGCCGCATCTCGTCGTCGGTTACTCCAGAACCCATGCGGCGAAACTCGCTCATCATGAGTTCTGTCACCTGTATTGCTTTGCTCGGCGCACAGCCGGCATACATTCCAAAGACTCCGGCGTCGGAATATCCGGGTGAGAACGAGTAGACCGAGTACACGAGTCCGCGCTTCTCGCGAATCTCTTGAAATAGCCTGCTCGACATCCCACCGCCGAGAATCGAGTTGAGCACGGCCATCGTCGAGCGACGCTTATCGGTCGCGCTGAGTCCGGCTACGCCGACGATCACATTCGCCTGTTCGACTGGACGATGCACGACAGTGAGGTGACTGCCTCGCTCAATGCGATCCGGGTCATTCTGCCTTCGCGCGACGGGTGTTGCCGCCGCGGCGAGATCCCAGCCAGCAGCAGACAGCGCTGAGCCAACACCGGCCACGAGCTCGTCATGATCGACCGCGCCTGCCACCGTGATGACCAAATCTTGCGGGCGATAGTTGTCTCGGTAGTGGCTCACCACCGCATCACGCGTCGCCGCTTTGATGGTCTCCGCGCTTCCACCAATCGGCCGACCGAGCGGATGAGCGCCAAGCACTGCCTCAAAAAATCGCTCATTCGCGACATCACCCGGATCGTCATCGGCCATCGAGAGCTCTTCGAGAATGACGCCCCGCTCTGTTTCAAACTCGGTTGGATCGATGAGCGACGAGGTCAGCATGTCGGCAATCACTTCGACCGCCATTGATAGGTCTCGGTCTTGGATCTTGGCGTAGTAGCAGGTGTACTCCTTCGCCGTCATCGCGTTGTGTTCGCCGCCGACCGAGTCGAAGCTCACCGCGATCTCGAGCGCTGTGCGGGACTTGGTGCCCTTGAATAGCAGATGCTCGAGAAAGTGCGTCGAGCCGAAGGTTCCTGGTTGCTCGTCACGCGACCCAACGGCGACCCAGTAGCCGATCGTCGCGCTGCGCGCGCCTGGCACCTGTTCGCTGAGAATACGTACGCCGCTCGGCAACACAGTGCGGCGAACGAGCGAGGAACCGGATGCCGTGAAAGAGAGCTCTGGAAGGTCAAGCGGAAGCGGCACACCGGCGTTCATCACCGACCGAGCCTACGTCATCGCACCCCGAGGCGAGACACGATTTTTGTTGTACCCCGCGTGTCCCCATATTTGGGGACACGCGGGTATTCTGTGCGACAGACAGCTCTGTCTGTCCGCATGCTACCGTTACGAAAACGCTTGACCGACACCCGAGCCGCACTACCCACGCAAACGAGTCGACAGCTTCACCATCACCCGAAGTTTCACACCCCAAACACACACTCGAACGGCACGACCGACCGCTACAGTCAGGACCCCTACCCCATGAAGATTCCAGCTCCTGTGTCGCAACACCCTCACGTTGCGACACAGGTCCCCATTCTTGATGCCCTTTCGATCGAAGATGCGCGATGACCGTCATCGATGCAGCTCCCGTGGTGCAGCGTGCGCCGTGGGCGAAAAATAAGATTCTCGAGACGGCCAACGAGCTGTTTTACGGCAACGGAATCCGCACGGTCGGTGTCGACCGCCTGATCAGCGAGTCATCGGTGACCAAGGCGACCTTCTACAAGCACTACGGATCGAAAGATCGACTGATCGTTCAGTACGTGCGCTACCGCGACAAGTCAACGCGCGCGAGCCTCGAATCGATTCTTGGCGGCTCGATTCAGCCTGAAGCTGCTTTGCGCGCCGTCATGGCCCAGGTCGGAGACGAGATCGCCGGTCCGCACTTTCGCGGATGCGCCTTTCTCAACGCGGCCACGGAATACCCAGACCCCATGCACCCCGTGCGCATTGTCGTCACCGAACACCGTGACTGGTACACGGAGGTGCTGACCACTCTGCTGGGCAAAATGGGCCACCCGATGCCTGGTGACGCAGCCGACGAACTCATGCTCGCGTGCGATGGCGCCCGTGGGGGCGGATACGCGGGCGACCCGATCGCATCGACGACGGCTCTCAGCCGCGTTGTCGATCGCGTTCTCGCCGAAGCTCGCGCCTAAGCGCAAACCTTCGAATAGACTGTGACTGTCCCCTGAGAGGGGTACAGCAACCGCTAAGCTCCCGTTGTGTCTGAACACAACTGTTGTTCAGCAATCGCACAGGCTCTAAGGAGAATCGCATGTCCTTTACCTTTACTTTGCTTACAATTTTGATTCTGCTCATCTGCATCTTGGCGATCGTCGACGGCGTCAGCCGTCTGCGCGGACGCCGGGTGAACTCGATACTCGCAATCATCGAGCTCGTTCTCGCTGTCCTTCTACTGTTGGCGGTGTTCTTCGTTACTGTCGGCATCCCAGTCTTGTGGATCGCCATCGCCCTCGAAATCGTGCTCATCGTGCTCATCGTCACGCGCGGCACGGGTCGCGGTAGCGGATTCCTCGGCATCACCGCGGTGGCTGCACTGCTCAACCTCATTTACATCCTGCACTTGCTCGGAGTCATCGCGATTCCGTAGCCAGCGTCAGCAAGCGAAGCGGGAGCCGGATCACCGGCTCCCGCTTCGTCGTTAACGCGACGCGTTACGCGCTCGCGCGATCGAGTTCCGTGATCTGGTGGCGGGTCAGACGAATGGTGGCGGCTGCGACCAGATCGGCCACGTGCACCGCCGAGGTCGCCGACACCACGGGCGCAACGACATTCGGTCGGGTCAGCAGCCACGCGAGCGCGATCGTGGCCGGCTTCGAGTCCTGCTCGAAGGCCACGCCGTCGAGCGCGGCAAGCACACGGTTGCCCTTCTTGCCGAGGTACTTCGTCACCTCTGCTGCACGCGAACCCTTACTCACATCAGACTTTGAGCGGTACTTTCCGGCGAGAAAGCCGCTGGCAAGCGCAAAGCGCGGCATAACGCCAAGCTGCTGCATCTGAGCCACTTGGGCTAGACCTGTTTCGTACTCGCTGCGGTGCATGAGGTTGTACTGGTTCTGCACGGCAACCATCTGGGCGACGCCGAGCTGCGCCGAGGCGATACGCGCCTCGATCAGCCGGTTGCCGGCGTGGTCGGAGCCGCCAAAATAGCGCACTTTACCCGCGCTGATGAGTGAGTCGATAGCAAGCAGCGTTTCTTCAAACGGAACGGTCTCGTCATCGATGTGAAGATAGAGCAGGTCGATGTAACCGACACCGAGGCGCCCGAGTGAGGCGTCAACTGCGGCGGCAATGGCGGCGGGAGTGAGGCCAGGGTTGTCGGCACTCTTGCCGACTTTTGTGGCGACAATCATGTCAGCCCGATTGCGGCGATCACGCATCCAGTTGCCGATCATGATTTCGCTTCGCCCGGCCGCGTACGAGTCAGCGGTATCGATGAAGTTGCCGCCTGCCGCCGCGTAGTTGTCGAGCACGGCCTCGGTTGCGGTGACATCGGCCGTCCAACCAAACACGTTGCCGCTCATCGCGATGGGGTACACCCTGAGGTCAGAAAGGCCGATCGCGCGCAGCTCGGCCTTTGGCGCTGACGATGTCAGCACCGGCGATGTGCGCACTCCGACGTTCATGCCTCTCCCTCGTGTTTCTGAGGATATGGCAGCACGCGCGGGATCGTGCGCAGCACGCACAGATTGTTATCGCGTCGTGAGATTTGCCAGTGAGCGCCCAACGGCGCGAGGCCCATCCCCTGCTCAGCGATGGGCCTCGCGTAACCGTGTGACTAGCCCTCGGCCGGACCCTCAGGACCGTCACTGGCTGCAA
>JANONY010000002.1:0-10480 GCA_031421055.1 Actinomycetes bacterium
CCGCGCACACTTGCGCCGCCGAGGGGGGTGTTGGTCATGGTGCCTCTGTTGCCGAGATGAGTCCTTGGGTGTACCCAAGCAAGACGATCTTGTCACCAGTCGAGGCCGGGGGCAGATAGAACAACAATTGGTCGCTGTAATTCGCCGTGATGCCCTTTGTGCTCAGCGACTTTCCGAGCAGAGCCGCGACGTCGGCCGGAGCGTTGACGGCAGCGCCAACCTCGACCGGCGTGATGGCCTCTGACTCCGTGATCTGTATGGCGACAATCGCGCCGCCGCCGATCGTCGCCATCGCGATCACCTGACCGAGACCTGGCGCGTTGGCAAACGTGAGCTTCGCTGTGGTGGGCAACTTGGCTACGAGCCCGTCCTTATAGGCCTTGCCGACGGAGACACGGAAGGCGTCGCCGGTCGCCTCGAACATGTCGAAGTACTCGCTCTCGCTGTCTTTGATGAGGATGTCGCCATAGGCAACAGCGACATCCGCGGGTGCCATCGTGAAAATCTTCAGGTCGGCGTCGAGCCTGCTCGCTCCGATGCTTGCCCCAGCCACGTCGGGAATCACGGCCCCTGGCTGCAGCGCAATCGAATAATGCACCTTGTACTGCGATCTGGCATCCGCTTGAATCAGCATGAGAGCCTGCCACGGCGTTGTATTGTCCGCTTCGTCTCTCACCACAACAAAGACCGTGCGAGGCCATCCGTCTTGCTGCTGCGGAAGAATCAGCTGAACGGTGCTCGGCGGAATGACCGAGGGCGCCGCTGCCTCCGTGACGACCTTGCGGATCGTGTAGTTTGCCGTGCGCAACTCGAGCGCTGGCCCATCCATGCGGGTAGCCACGAGCTCGCTGTCCATGGCAACGTCAGCCTCAGCCACGACCTCCGCTACGCGGGTGACGATGCGGTTAGCCTGCGGAGTCGTAACGGCCGGAGCATCGAGCGTCGAGATGCCGTCGCCGGCGTTGCTCGGCTCAGAGCTCGCTCCCGCACCGTCGCCGTTGCCTAGCGTCGCCGCACCATCGGCAGTGCAGCCTGACAGAAGCACGATGCCAACTAGCGCGAGCCCACTCGCGGTCATGCCTGCAGTGCGTCGACCGCGCGTGATACTCGCGGGCTGTGGGCCGCCGCGTTTGACCGGCTTGTAGACGGCACCGCGTGGAACCTTCGGCAACCGCACCGGCCGCCGTCGCGGACCACGCGAACGACGCACGTGGTTGATCGCCCAAAGCAAGAAGAGAAGACCGAGCAAGAACACGATCCCGCCGCCGAGAATCAACGGTCCAGCGAACGGGGTCGAATTATCGATCAGCCAGGTAACACTGAGATCGCTTGGAGCGGGCGCCACGCCATCGGACACCAGGATGATCGAGATGTCTTCTGGCACATTCACGGTGAACTTAAGCTCGTCTGGCTGGGTGTAGTCAGCGAGCCACAGGTCAGAGCCAGCCGGATTCGGCACTTCGCTCTCGTCACCGGCGATCACCGTGGCGACCAATTCTTGCGTCTCAGGGTCATAGCTCACGGCGTTGTAGCTCGCCGCGCCGACCCACGCGATTACATCGCTCGTGCGCCCGTAGGCGGCGAAGATCGTATCGGCGCCACTCGCCATCACCGTCTGGCCACGGTCGAAGGCGTTAAGCGCAGCGCCGTCAATGACGGTCACGGTGGCGTCGGACGTGGTCGCGACAGCAGCCGTGACGTGGTCAGGGCCAGCGAGCACAAGGCGCTGCAACAGCCCAAAGCCGATCATGAGAGCGGCGAGAGTGATGCTGACAATTGCGAGTACAAGTCGCACGGTCTTACTCCTTTCGTGTTGCCTCGCCAGACCAAAGGTCGGCATGTTCCCCTCGGGAAGAGCGGGGAATGTCCTGAACGGGTGTTCGCGGGACGGCAACAGCAAAGACGTTCAAGAGTAGCCGACCTGCCAATTGGCAACCTAACTGCTGGACTGTGAGTGTTCTGTTAGATGCCTACTAAACTCGGATGGTTCGAACCATGACAAGGAGTGACCGTGGCTGTTGACGACGAAGATTTCGGTACCGAGCTTCGCGGCTACAAGAAAGAAGCCGTCGACGAGGCGATGCTGTCGCTTCGTCGAGAGCTGATCAAGGCCAACACCGACCGCGCAGAAGCACTCAAAGAGGCCGCGCGAATCGCGGCCGTCGCTGAAGACCTGCAGGCAGAACTCGATGAGACTGGCACGCCGACCTACAGTGGCCTTGGCACCAAACTCGAGAGCACCCTGCGTGTTGCTGAAGAGCAAGCGACTCGGCTAATCAGCCAGGCAGACATCGACGCAGAGAAGCTGCGCAGCAGCGTTCAGGCCGAAGCACAACGCGTCGCGAGTGAAGCGAGCAACGCCGCGCAGAAGCTGTACGCCGACGCACAGACTCGCGCCAACCTGCTCATCGCAGAAGCCGAGCAGCGCGCTCTCAGCACGACAAGCCGGAGCCAGACCGAAGAGAAAGCCCTCATCGGCGACGCGCTCCAAGAGGCTGCAGCGATTCGCGGAGCCGTAGCTACCGAGGCCGCGGAGGCACGAACAACAGCGAAACGCGAAGCGGCCAGCCTGCGAGCAGAGGCGGAGCGCGAGGCTGCAGAGATCGCCGCAGCAGCGAGTCGCGAAGCCGCAGATGCACGCGGGGCCGCGGCCGAGCTGGCCCGCGATGCAGAACTGGGACGCGCCAACTTCGAGGCAGAGAGCGAGCGCCTGCGCGGCGACCTGCTCCGCGACCTCGAACAGGGACGCACCGACCTTGCCCGCGAGATTCAGGAGGCGCGATCGAAGCTAGCCGACGACAGCGCCGCCGCTCGGTCGAAGTTCGAGGCTGAGTCATCCGCCGCTTTTGCCAAGCTCGAGACAGACACCGCAGGCGCCCGCGCGCAGGTTAACGGCGAGACCGCCACCGCTCGCGCCCAGCTAAGCGCAGAGATTGCCGAAGCGCGCAACGCACTGCACTTCGACGTCGACAAGCAGCGCACGGAGTTGGCGCGCGAGACCGAAGCGCAGAAAGCGGCCCTCGCTCACGAAGCAGAGTCGGTGCGCGCGCAACTAGCACACCAGACAGATGAGACGCGCAGCACGCTCGAGCGCGATGCCCACCAGACGCGACTCGATCTCGAGGCAGAGCTCAAGGCACGTCGCGACGAAGCAGAGAAGGAAGCACTCGCACGACAACAGGAGGCAACCGCTCAGCTACAGAAGTACCTCTCGGTCGCACAGGCGGAGCTCGAGCAGGCAAACTCGGCAGCTGCCGAGAAGCGGGCAGCGGCCGCACAGCTCGAAGACAGCACCCGCGCGGCTGCCGCGTCGCTCACCTCGAATGCGCAGTCCGGCGCTGCAGATACGACTGCCGCAGCCGAAGCGCGCGCCCGTGCGCTCGTCGCCGACGCCGAGAAGCAGTCGGCCAAGCTGGTGGCAGAGGCAGAAGATCGCCTCGCCAAGATTCGCCTAGAGCGCGAAGCCGTCGCTGGCTACTTCGAGAGTCTGCGCGGCGTGTTGTCGCAGGCCGAGAAGGTTCACTCCGACACCGATGCCTGATCGCACACCCACCGTGAATACCGCAGAAAGTAGCCGAGTGAAAATTCAGAACCCGTACCGAACCGGCCTCTTCGCCGGACTCGGCGTCATTACCGCGCTTGTCATCGGCGGCGCGATCGGCTCACTGGCGACGATCCTCACCTGGGTCGGGGCAGCACTGTTCCTCGCCCTCGGTCTTGACCCGCTCGTCACGTGGCTCGAAAAGCACAAGGTCAAGCGACCAGTCGCGATACTCATCACGCTCGTCGGGGTGCTCGGCGTCTTTGTCGGACTCGTCTTCGCACTGATTCCGGTCATTGTCGAGCAGGTGGGCAACCTCGTGACCCAGATCAGTGAGGTCGTCGTCCCTGGTCTGCAAGACGGCAGCTTCGTCGCGTGGGTGAAGGAATACCTCCCGTGGCTGAACATCGACGGCATCATCGACCAGGCAGTGGCGGCCGCGACCAACCCCGACTTCTTGGGTGGACTTCTTGCCGTCGGCGTCACCATCGCGGGCGGTGTTACGGGTGCTGCCATCGTTTTGATCCTCGTGATCTACTTCACGGCATCCCTCGGCAGCATCAAACGCGGCATCTACCAGTTCGTGCCTGCGACAAAGAGGGCGACCTTCATCGATCTGGCAGAACAGATCAGCGAGTCGGTCGGGCGCTACGTCATCGGGCAAGTCACCCTCGCGTTGTGCAACGGCGTCGCGTCGTTCCTCGTGCTGAGTTTTCTCTTTCCGCTCTGGACCGGGCCGATCAAGTACGCGGCACTTCTCGCGTTCATCGCCTTCCTCGGCTCGCTGATCCCTCTGGTCGGAACCCTGTCGGCGTCGATCATCATCACTCTCAGCGCCTACCTGTTCAACGACTTCAGCATTGTCGCGCTCATTACCGTCGCGGCGTGGTACCTCGTCTACATGCAGGTCGAGGCGTACGTGCTCAACCCGCGCATCATGGCGCGCGCGGTGAAGGTGCCTGGCGTCGTGGTCGTGATTGCAGCGCTCGTTGGTGGAACGTTGCTTGGCATTCTTGGGGCGCTCATCGCGATCCCGGTCGCCGCGGCGGTTCAGCTGATCATTCGCGAAGTGATCGTGCCGCGACAGAACGAGCTATAAGCGCTACTGGTCCCACTTGGTGGGCAGCGGCAGTGCCTCGCGGTTGAGTCGCGCGACAATCTCGCTCAATACTCGGTACGTCTGTGCCTCGCCGACCCACAAGTGCTTACCGCCTTCAACCGCGACGATGTCGATGTCGGGCACCGGGGCGAAGCGCCGACGCGCCTCCTCCGGTCGGAGGTAGTCGTCGAGCTCTGGAATGATGGCGATGAGTCGCTTGTCGCTCGCTCCCCACGCCGCGAGCTCGGCCGCCGAGGTGCGGTGCAGCGGGGGCGACAACACTATTGCCCCAACGATGTCGTGGCGAAGCCCGTACTTGAGCGCCACCTCCGTACCGAACGACCAGCCAAGCAGCCACGGCTTCGGTAGGCCGCGGGCCTCAACCAGCGCCATCGCCGAGGCGAGATCGTACTGCTCGTCAACGCCGTCGCCGAAGGTGCCCCCGGAGGTTCCGTGTGGTGACTGCACGCCGCGAAAGTTGAATCGCAACACAGCAATACCCGCGAGCGCGGGCAGCCGAGCGGCTGCCTTGCGGATGATGTGTGAGTCCATGAATCCGCCGGCCGTCGGCAGCGGGTGCAGGGCAACAATCGTCGCAACCGGAGTTCGCCCGACCGGAAGCGACAACTCGCCGACCAGCGTGAGCCCGTCGGCGGTGTGCAACTCGATTCTCTCGCGCGTGGCAGGCAGCTCGACCGCCCCGCGAATATCTACCGCCATTGCCTCACCACTCGCACCACTCGCGTCACCGCTTGATCGCCCAACAATGATTGTGCCAGTGTCTGCGGCCCGCGAGGTCGTCTGTCTCGCCCATGATGCCGTCGGCGCGCCACGCGACCAGGTGCCCCGTGCCAGGCTCAATGGTGAGCGCGCAGCCAGGGCACAGGTACTTCTTCACCGCAGAGGCAGCCGCGAGTGGCTGCACCTTCCAGACGCCGTCGCGCTTATCGTCGGTGCGGAGTCGGCCGATCAACGCACGGGCAAGTGCGTCGTCCGGTTCGTCGTTTTTGGGTCGCCCGCGCGGATGATTTGACCGTGGCATCAGTACCAGCCGCGCGCTTCTGAGCTCGCCCACGCGCCGCAGGGATTCGTGTATCGACCGGCAATGTAGCCAAGGCCCCAGGTAATCTGGGTTGCCGCGCTTGTCTCCCAGTCGGCGCCCGCCGTCGCCATCTTGTTGCCTGGGAGAGATTGTGGAATGCCATAGGCGCCAGAACTCTTGTTGAGAGCGTAGACATTCCAATGCGATTCGCGATTCCAGAGCGCAACGAGGCACGAGAACTGGGCGTCATCCCACCCGCGAGCAATCACCATCTCGTACGCAATCGCCTGGGCGCTGCCCGGTGAGGGTGCCGCGGCGCGCGGGGCCGTCGCGTGGTACTTGCTGGTGGTGAACGGATTTCGTTCGATGGCGAGCGCGTCGCCGTCCTGCGCTGTTATCGCTTGCGGCCTCTCGACTTCGACACCGGGAGCAGACACAGAAGCGTTGACGATGGCGAACGCCGCAGTCGGGTCGATCATCGGAACGAGGATGAGGCAAACCGTGCAGAAAAAGGCGAAACTTGGCAGCGACCAGGGAGCACGCACGTGGCGTGCGTCGACCCCGCCCACGTGTGCCATCGGCATCACTTGGAGCGTGTTTCCCCTACGGCGCTTGCCCACGAGGCTCAATTTTACCGCCTGTAGGTGAGAAAACCCGGGAGGCTACTTGACGGCGAGCATGACCGCGATAGCGATGTCGAGAACGAGATCGACTTGCGTTTCGTTGTACCCGCCGCGGGAACTGCGGAACACGACCGTGCGCACTTCATCGACGCTCATCGCAGCGCCGCGCTGAAAGTAGTCGGCGAGGCGATCGGTGAACTCGTCGACGTCGTGCGGGTGGTAGCCCTGGCTCAGCGAGCCGACGCGCGCGAAGCGACCACCGTGGTTGCGATCGAAGCGATTGATCAGAGCTTGCGCCGTGCTTCGCGCTTGCGTGTACCAGGCAGCATCGCCGCCGGGCGCCGCGAACGCGCGCTCGCGTTCACGAGTGGCGAAGGCGTCTTCTAGGCGCTCGAGGGCGGCATCCACGTGGCTGGTCGAATAGCCGCCGCGTTGGAGGCCGAATGCGGCAGTGCGGATCGACCGGGCGCTGAGGGGGCTGAGGCCCGCGGCGCCCGCCGAGTATGCCTGACGCGCCTCGTCGAGAAAGCTCTCGACCTCGTCGACAGAGTAGCCGCGAATAGAGCGGCGAGTTCGGGGGAAGGTTGTGCTCACCTACCTATAGTGCCCTACGTGAAGATGATGAAAAGCGCATACGCCGCCGCTCCGGACGGCAGAGCAGAGTCGAGGCGGTCGAGCAGTCCACCGTGACCTGGCAGCCACGAGCTCATGTCTTTCGTTCCGAGGTCGCGCTTGATGAGCGATTCGGTCAAGTCACCGACGGTGGATGTGACGACGAGTGTCAGACCCAAAATCACGCCAACCCACCACGGTTGACCGAGCATGAGGGTCGCTAGCAGCACGCCCGCGAGGGTCGCCGCGAGCGCCGAGCCGATGAATCCCTCCCAGGTCTTCTTCGGACTGATCGACGGTGCCATCGGGTGCTTTCCGAACGCGAGGCCGCTGGCGTACGCCCCCGTGTCAACAGACACGACGCAAATGAGGGCCGCGAGTGTCCACCACTGGCCGCCGTCGTGCGCAACCAGCAGCACGAAGAAGCTGCCGAGAAACGCCACATAGAGCAGGGTGAAGGTGCCAGCGCCGATATCGCGAAGGATCGCCCCGAGCGGCGCGCGCTTCGACGGCCATAGCTGTTCGGCCAGGCGCCACAGGCCGATCAGAATAACCCCGACAACCGTCGCAATGAGATGACCGGCCTCGCGAGTCAGTCCACTCGCAGCGTCGATCGCGTAGAACGACGCAGGGATAACGAGGAGCGCGGAGATGACGACCGGGATGCGCGGAACCTTGCGCCCAGCAGCGCGCAGAGCGGTGGCAAGCTCAAACACTGAGATGACCAGGAGCGCGCCGGCGAAGAGCATGAACAGCTCTTTGACGATGAGAAGGCTGAGCAGCAGCGCCGCGCCGAGCCCGACGCCGACAGCGATCGCGATAAATAGCGGTCGCCCGGTGCGAGCGTTGATCTTCTCGTTGGCCGCCCGCACCTGATCTTCAATATCGTGCACGGCCGCATCGAAGTCTGCCCGCGACGGCGGCTTAAACGGCTTCGGCCCGTCGATGTTGGGTGAACCGTCGTTGGCCGCCACCTAGACCTCGAGCAGTTCGGCTTCTTTGCGCTTGAGCGCATCGTCGATCGCGTCGACGTGCGCCTTGGTGACCGCGTCGAGTTCTTTTTCGGCGCGGGCCAGATCGTCTTCGCCGACCTCGGCCTTGAGCGCGTCGAGGTCGTCTTTCGCCTTGCGTCGCACGTTGCGCAGAGCGACCTTGGCCTGCTCGCTCTTCTCGCGCACAATCTTCACGAATTCGCGGCGGCGCTCCTCCGTCATCTCCGGCAGGGTGACCCGCACGATCTCGCCGTCGTTGCCAACGTTGGCCCCGAGGTTGGGTGCGGCGACGATGGCCTTCTCAATCTCTTTGAGCGCCGACTTATCGTATGGCGTCACCACGAGCATGCGCGCCTCTGGGTTCTGCATCGATGCGAGCTGCCCAAGGGGGGTCGGTGTGCCGTAGTAGTCGACGAGAATCTTTTGGAACAACAGCGGATTCGCGCGACCAGTGCGCACGGTGCCGAAGTCGTCTTTCGCCACTTCCAGAGCTTTGTCCATCTTGTCTTTGGCCTCGGCCAACACGTCGCTAATCACGGTCTGAGTTTACTCACCGCGAGCTGCGTGGTGCTGACCCGTTCACCGGGACCGAGCCGACACTAAACGAGGAGATTCTGCGTGGACGCGGCGTGTCGCGGGATCCTGGCTCGGGGTGTCGCAATTCCTCCTGGCTTAGCGTCGCCGGCTCGCTCAGACGGCGAGCAAAGCGACGCCGAGAACCACGATTGCCGCCCCGACGAGCCGCTGCCCCGGGTGCGGCTCCTTGAGCCACAGCCAGCCGGCAATCGCGATGAGCACGACGCTCACCTCGCGCGCGGGGGCGACGACCGAGACGGGCGCGAGCTGCATGGCGAACAGGATGAGCACGTAGGCGAGCGGACAGAGCAGACCGACCACGAGAACCGCGACCCAGTGCTGCTTCGCGGTCGCGACCACGGATGCGCGCTCACGTATCGCAACGGGGGTGAGAAGCAAGAAGGCGGCGACGACGGCCCAGTAGTAGCCGAGGGGCGGCATCCCCGCGTTGATGACGGCGTTGGAGTCCCACAGCGTGTAGATCGCGATGGCGACCCCAACGGCAAGGCCGTAGAACACGCCAGGGCGGTTGACCGTCGCGCGTTCGCGACCGCCAGCGAGCCCGATGGTGACAACTCCCACGATCACCACGGCGGCGCCAACGAGAGCCGGGATGCCGGGGCGCTCCTGAAACAGAATGATCGCGAAGATCACCGAGAGCAGCGGCCCGGTGCCGCGCGCCAGCGGATACACCACCGACACATCGCCACGGCGGTACCCGCGTTGGAGCAGCAGAAAGTAGCCCACCTGCAGGGCACCGCTCACCGCGGCGAGCCAGAGCCAGTGCGGCCGCTCGCCGAGCGAGGCGATGCCGAGCGGAGCGAACGCGATCGCGCCGACCGCAAACGTGAGCCAGAGGAAGACCGCTCCGCCGGTTCCCGCCCGCTTGATCGCGAGGTTCCAGCTCGCGTGCGCGATCGCAGCGACCGCGATAAGGGCAACGACGAGCACGGACTAGGTGCGGACTAGGGTGCCGATACGCTCGCCGCGGATCGCCTTGGTCAGGTTGCCCGCCGGCTCCATACCGAAGACAACCATGGGCATGCCGTTGTCCATGCACAGGCTGAACGCGGTCGAATCGACGACCTTGAGACCCTGCACGAGCGCCTGCTGGTAGGTGAGCTCGTCGATTTTCTTGGCATCCTTGTTCTTTTTCGGGTCGGAGTCGTACACCCCGTCGACGCCGTTCTTCGCGACGAGCACCACCTGCGCGTCGATCTCGAGCGCGCGCTGGGCGGCCACCGTGTCGGTGGAGAAGTACGGCAGTCCAGCACCCGCGCCGAAGATGACGACGCGACCCTTTTCGAGGTGACGCTCTGCCCTGCGCGGAATGTACGGCTCCGCAACTTGCGTCATCGAGATTGCCGACTGCACGCGCGTGCCTACCCCGGCCTGCTCGAGGAAGTCTTGCAGGGCGAGCGCATTCATCACCGTGCCGAGCATGCCCATGTAGTCGGCGCGGCCACGATCCATGCCGCGCTGGCTGAGCTCTGCGCCGCGAAAGAAGTTGCCACCACCGACGACGATAGCGATTTCGGTCTCGACCGCCGCTTCGGCGATTTCTTTCGCGAGGCCGGCCACCACATCCGGATTGACACCGAGTGAACCACCGCCAAAAGACTCACCAGAGAGTTTGAGAAGTACGCGGCGTTTACGGTCGGTCATTTCTTCTCCCGGGGGTCGACTTCATACAGAGTATCGGTTGCGTACTACGCCGACCGAGGTGCCTCATTGTCAACTGCCCGCGAAATCTATCCGGTGCCTCACTTAGGAATGCCCGCGTAGTTGGGTTAGCTTGCGCGGAGGCGGATGCCGCGGCTGGTCTCGGGGAGGGTCTTTTCTGTGGCGGCTTGGAGGTTCAGTGTTTTCTCGCGGGCTAGGCCGGTGAGGCGGTCCTGGATGGTCTGGATGTGTCGGGCGATCTCGGCGGGGTTGAGTCGCTCACGACGCTGACGGAGTTCGTTTTCCTGGTCGGGCGAGAGCACTGAAGCGTCC
>JANONY010000003.1:0-1583 GCA_031421055.1 Actinomycetes bacterium
ACGCGGCGATTGGCGCGACGCAGTCGGCCGACCTGCTTCGCTACCCGCCTATGGGTTACCGGCCGCTCGAGCGCAAACGGCGCATCGGGCACGGTGAAGCGCGCTATGAGTGGGCGTCGGCCGCCGCGCTCACTTGGGGCATTCAACGGCGCAGCGGGTTTCGCGTGATTCTCACCGACGCGCCGCCCGAGGTGACCGAGGCGAGCTACACCCCGGTCAGCTTCGACGAGAACGGCCGGCCGATCACACCCGCATCAATCGAACCAGCGGATGAGGTTGTCTTCGGCTCCGACGGCATCGGCTTCGTGGCCCCAGGCGATACCGCGCTCATGAGCATCGGCCTCGGCATCAAGTTTCCGGTGCGGGTGATCTACGTGGTCGACGAGCCGCGCCGGCGGGGGTTCGCCTATGGAACGCTGCCCGGGCATCCCGAAGACGGTGAAGAAAGCTGGATGGTCGAGCACCGCGACGACGGATCGGTCTGGATCACCGTGCGCGCCTTCTCTCGCCCGGCCACCCGTTTCTGGTGGGCGGTCTACCCGTTCCTGCGCCTCGCACAGGCGTACTACACCGAGCGATACTTGCGCGCTCTCGCTGGCCCGATGCAGTAGAGCGCCGCAAAAAAGTTCGCCTGTGTCCGCCTTAATGCCTACAGCGGTGCGTTCGATTTGTCGCGACACTGGGTAGTACCCCCAACGTTACCGCCAACCGAAAGTTTCCGTGTCTGCCGCAACTGAGAACCAGCGCATCACCTCGTCGATAGTGCCGACTGCGCTCGCCGTGGTCGCCGTAGGCATCGGTATATTCATGCCCTTCATCGGGCTACCCATTGGGATGATCGGCATGGTCGCGGTTATAGCGGCCGACATCAAGTCACAACGGGTGCGGGTTGTCACGATCGGCATTGTCGTCATCGCGATCGCCGCGAACCTAGCCCTCGTCATGGTTGCGCTGCCAGCCACAGGGCAACTCGTCGGCGCGCTGCGCTAACCGCTGCCGTTGGTGCCGGATGCGGGACTTGAACCCGCACGTCCTTTCGAACAAAGCATTTTGAGTGCCCCGCGTCTGCCATTCCGCCAATCCGGCTGACACCAACGCTGTCGAGAATACCGCAGGCTGTGCGGTTCGCCCGCCTGTCTCGAATACTCGCAGACCGGTCGCCCCTCGCGCGCCGCGCCGCGGTGGTCATACCGTAGGCTGATTGTTGTGACAGACGAGGAATCCCCCACCCCGGCCGTGCGTCGTCGCGTCGTGGTTGCCGAAGACGAATCGCTGATCCGGATGGACATCGTCGAGATTCTTCGCGACAACGGTTTTGACGTCGTCGGCGAAGCCGGAGACGGCGAGACTGCCGTTGCCCTCGCGACCGAACTCAAGCCTGACCTCGTCATCATGGACGTAAAGATGCCCCAACTTGACGGCATTTCTGCCGCCGAGCGTCTGACCAAGAACCACATCGCTCCCGTCGTCCTGCTCACCGCGTTTAGTCAAAAAGAACTGGTCGAGCGCGCGTCTGAAGCGGGTGCTTTGGCCTACGTCGTGAAGCCTTTCACGCCCAACGATCTGCTGCCGGCGATCGAGAT
>JANONY010000004.1:0-2977 GCA_031421055.1 Actinomycetes bacterium
CCGAGGGTTGGCAGCTGAGCGCGCAAAGCCGGGGTCAGCACCGTGTCGCCAGAGATGTAGACGGTGGGTTCGCCGTCCGCATTGAGCAAGAAGCCGGTGACTTGGTTGACCTGCGGGGTGAAACGCGGCCCGTGCTGGGCAGTAACCGCACGCACGGTGACGCCATCGACGGTGGTCGACTGGCCGGCGGCGAGGCCGGTCGCGGTGAGGCGGCGGGCGGCCGCCGGGTTCGTGACGACGAACGGAATGTCGGCCAGCAGCGCGCGCCCGGCCGTGTCGAGATTGTCGGCGTGGTGGTCGTGGCTAATCAGCGCGATGTCAATGGCGCCGAGTTGCTCGACCGTCAGCGGAGCGGCGTAGTTTCGCGCCGAGGCGAACCACTTTTTCGGCGCGTACCACGGGCCGAACGAGTAGTTCTGGCCAGGTTCATCGAGCACCGGGTCGGTGATGATGCGAAGGTCGCCATATTCGAGCAGCACGCTCGCGGTGCCGAGGTAGGTGATCTTCATTGTTGCTCCAGGTAAGTGACGCGTCCTTGCAGAAGGGTGGCGTGCACCGGCATCGCGCGCAACTGCTCGTGGGTTGCGGTCAGCGGGTCGATGTCGGTGATCACGAGGTCGGCTGGCTGGCCAACGGCGATCGTGCTGCGGGTGCTGGCGGCCAGCGCTTCGGCGCTGGTGACACGCTGCTCTGGGTGCCACGGCTCGCGGCCGCCGCGCGAGCGCCCGACGGCCGCGGCCATCGTCACCCACGGGTCGAGCGGCGCGACCGGCGCGTCTGAACCGAACACCAGCCGCGCGCCGGCGTCAAGCAAACTGCGCAGCGGCATCACGCGCTCGGTTTGCCCGGCCCAGTACACGTCGGCGACGTCGCGGTCGTCCATCGCGTGCTCCGGCTGCACGCTCGCAGTCACGCCGAGCGCCGCGAACCGCTCGAGGTCGGATGCGGCAACCAGCTGCGCATGCTCAATCCGCCCACCAGCACCCACCGCCTCAAACGCGTCGAGAGCCACCCTGACCGCCGCGTCGCCGATCGCGTGCACCGCGGGCTCGATGCCCGCCGCCGTTGCCCGGCGCAGGTTCGCCTGCAGAGTCTGCGGCTGCACCTCGAGTAGTCCGTGGTTGTCGGTGCCGGGGTAGGTCTCGACGCACCACGCCGTTCGCGTGTTCAGCGACCCATCGGTGAGCACTTTGTAGCGGCCTACCGTCAGCAGCTCACCGATCGAGTCGCCGGTGCGCAAACCCTCGGCGATCGCACGGTCGAGGTGCTCGGTGTAGATCGCGAACTCGACCCGTTGCGTGTCGAAACCGTCGCCCATGCGGCGAAGCCAGGTGTCGCGGTTCCACGCCATCTCGAGGTCGGCGAAGCCAACGACCCCGCGCGCGGCCGCGCGCCTGCCCGCGGCGAGCGCCCAGGCGTCGAGGGTGGCGTCGTCGAGCTGCCCGACGGCGGTGGTAATCGCGAAGGCCGGCTGTTCGCGCAGCAGGCCGGCGGGGGTACCAAACGTCGCGGCCGCCGCCGAGTTCAGCCAGACCGAGTGCAGGTCAGCGCTGATGAGCACGACTGGGGTGTCACCGGTTGCTGCGTCGAGCAGGGCCGCGGTCGGCGCGTCGGGCCAGAGGGCGTCGCGAAAGCCGGTGGCCACGAACAGGTCGCCCGTGGTGGCCGCACCCGCTCGCGCAGCAGCATCGGCCGCCGAGATCGCAGCGCCGAGGTCGAGACGCTGACTCTGCAGCGCCCACTGGGTGAAGTGCACGTGGTTGTCCCACAGGCCGGGGTTGGCGAAGCGGCCGCCGAGATCGAGGCCGTCGTGCTCGAAATCGTCGCCGTGCCGGCCGGGGCCGATCTCGGTGATCACTCCCCCATCCACCCGCATGTCGACGAGCGAACCGCCAACCCGAAGGTTACGAAGAAGCATTGCGTCTCATCTCGGCAGCGAGGCGCTTCGACGCGTACGGCCCGTCACTCTCGAGCGCCGCGACGATGCGCTCGACCACCTCGGGCGTCTTGTTCTGGCTCAGCTTGAGTCGGGCGTCGAAGCGGGTTACCCGCAACCGGAGGCCGACCGTGCCGCGAGCGATGCGGCGGGCGGCGTCTTCGTCGAGGTCTAGGCTGACCGGCGACGGCATCCGATGCTCGAAGTGGTCAACGAGGCTGTCGAGCACCTCGAAGTTTTCTGCGTCGCTGAGAAGTTCTGGCGTGCCGTAGAGATGGGCGGTCACGTGGTTCCAGGTCGGCACGAATTCTCCGTTGTCGTACCAGCTCGGCGAGATATAGCCGTGCGGCCCCTGAATGATCACCAACACCTCGTGCTGACCGAGCTCGTGCAACTGCTCGTCGGGCCGCCCCACGTGGCTCACGATGCTGATCCCCTCAGCGTCTTCTTCGAGCACGACAGGGTAGTGCGAGGCGACGAGCCCGGTCGAGGTGTGCGAGACGATCGTCGCCCAGGGATTCTCGCGAATCAGTCGCTTGACCCCGGCCTCGTCAGTCAGCAGGTAACTGGGGGTATGACGCATGAGATTCAGCCTGACACAGAACAGGGCGTCTTGGCGTGTATATACTTCTGGGATATACACGGATGGGGCAACGATGGTCACGGCCGGGATTTTCAAGAACAATCGCACGCAATCCGTGCGTCTTCCCAAAGACGTCGCCTTCGACGAGCAGGTCAAGCAGGTCGACATCGTCATTGTGGGAAACAGCCGCGTGATCACGCCGACCGGCCTACAGTGGGCCGAATGGTTCGCCCACGGAGCCTCCACCACAGACGACTTTCTGCGCGACCGCGATCAGCCGCCCGCGCAGGAGCGTGACTAGTGCTGCGGTACCTGCTCGACACCAACATCGCGATCTTTGTGCTGCGCAATCGGTCGGCTGTGCTGGAGGCCCGCTTCGTCGAGGCGCGGGGTCAGCTCGCGATCTCGAACATCAGTGTTGCTGAACTCGCCTACGGGGCCGAGAAATCAGAACGACC
>JANONY010000005.1:0-5833 GCA_031421055.1 Actinomycetes bacterium
ACTTCGAGGGTGCGGAGCATCCGGTGCCAACGCTCGTTGTGCGCGAGTCCACTGCACCGCCGCTGCGCTAGCGAGCACCCGATTGGGGGTGAGAGAATCTGGCGGATTTCTGGCAATGTTAACGCTCACAATGCAAAGAAGCATTGGGTACGTGGCATTGAGTGGAGACGAAATGAAATTGCTGCCAGCACTCGCTGTCATCCTGATGCTCGCCGGTTGCGCTGCCAGCGGAGGGGCTACTCTTGCCGAGACGAAATCGCCCACCCAGCTTTTGCGCAATGAGGCCTCTTCGCGTCTCGACTCCACGTCAATCGACACCATCTCTGAGCAGCAGGATTACTCTGCCGCGTGCCGCGACAATGATCCAGACGGCCTCTACCGGTCGTGGCGCTCGACCCTTCTTGTATCGGTGCCAGAAGGCGCCGCGGTGGGCGTCGATCAAGTGGTGGGCGCGTTGGCCACTTCCTTCGCAGTCGACGGTTGGACCCTCAGCAACACCGATGGGGCGCAAGCAGAACAGATCACGTCACTTGTGCGCTCGGATACACCAGTCGCTCTAACCTTCACCGCGACAGAAGACGAGGACGGCGATGGCTATGGCGCGTCGGTCTTCATCGAAGCCGCAGGCGCATGCGTGCTCACCAACGGCCCGGACTCGACCGAGGTTCGACAGCTCGAGAAGTGATGTGAAACGTCGTCGTCGATGCCGCAGTCGTTGATCGCCTCGACCGCCGGGTGCGAGACGAGCGAGCGATCGTGCCGAACTATCTCATCGGCCTGCCGTGCCTCGCCCCCAGGCGTCGATCTGGATCCCCGCCTCTAGCACTCCATGAGCGATGGCGAGCTGACCGACTCTCCCCGCGAACACTGGTCAGTCGTCTTCCCAGTCGACCGCGACAGCGAAGGTCTCTCGGCATCCGTCGCGGTCACGACGAAGTTGCCGCTCGTGCTGGTGCCATCGACCAGATGCAGGTCAGGTAGAAGATGCCATCGTGGTGGCGAATTGTCGGGGCGAAGGGGCCACGAGAACTAGCGACCCCGCTCAGGCTCGAGCACGGTATTGCTCAAGGATCACTGGCCGATAGTCGACCGCGGGGCTGCCCGCGAGCTCGAGCGGCCAGTCCGGCAGCTGCTGCGTGAGTACCCACGCAGCTTGTCGGGCAGCGCCGGCGGCGACATACTCACCCGGAGTCGGAACGACCACGGGAACCTCGAACACCTGAGCGGCGATCGCCTGCACCGCCGGATTTTGCGCGGCACCGCCGACCAGCAGTATTCGTTCGGCCACGACACCGTTGGCGGTCAGGGCCGCGAGACCGTCAGCGAGAGCGCTGAGCATGCCCTCGATTGCGGCGCGGGCGAGATTGGGGCGCGTGGTCGAAGCGAGTGTCATTCCGTATAGCGTCGCGGTGGCATCCGGTCGGTTCGGGGTTCTCTCGCCTTCGAAATATGGCTGAAGCACTAGTCCGTCGGCACCGGGTTGGGCCTGAAGGGCGAGCACGCCGAGTTCATCGTGGCTGACGCCGAGCAGGGCAGCGGTCGAGTCGAGTATGCGCGCGGCATTCAACGTCGCGATAAGTGGAAGAAACACGCCGCTCGCGTCGGCGAAGCCGGCGACGGTTCCAGACTCATCACGGGCTGGAGTCTGGCTAACCGCAAATACCGTGCCGCTAGTGCCGATCGAGATGATGACGTCGCCCGCTGCGCCGCCGAGCCCGAAGGCCGCTCCCGCGTTGTCACCGGCGCCCGGTCCAATCACGAGGGCGCCAGCGGTCACGAACTCGTTCGGCGCAAGTATGCGAGGCAGAATCGCGTCATGGCCGAGCGCCGCGATGAGAATTTCGCGGTCGTATTCACCGGTCACGGGGTTGAAGTAGCTGGTGCCGCTCGCATCCGATCGGTCAGTGACGAGCTCGTCAAGAGCTGGGTTCTGCGGCCCGAAGCCGCGAAGTCGCCAGGTCAGCCAGTCGTGGGGCAGAGCAACTGCGGCAACCCGGGCCGCGTTCTCAGGCTCAGCGTCGCGCAGCCAACGCAGCTTGGTCGCCGTGAAACTCGCGACCGGAACCGAGCCTGTCCGTGTCGCGAACTCGGTGGCGCCGAACTCGGCGATGAGATCGAGCGCGGCCTGTGCCGAGCGCGTGTCGTTCCAGAGCAGGGCAGGTCGGATCACCGCGCCAGCCTCATCGAGAACAATCATTCCGTGCTGCTGACCGCCAATTGCAATCGCGGCCACGTCGTCGAGCCCGCCCGCGTCTGCGAGAGCTGCCTGCAGTGCATCCCACCACGCAGCCGGGTCAACCTCGGTGCCGTCCGGATGCGTGGCGCGGCCGGTGCGCACCACGGCGCCCGTCTCGAGGTCGCAAATGACGACCTTGCAGCTCTGGGTCGAGCTGTCGACTCCTGCGACCAATGTCATGACTGCCTTTCGTACCGTGTTGACGCGAGTTGCCCACTTTTGTGGGTGGCCTGGCACTCAGACCCGCAAAAGTGGGCAATTCAGGGAGAACGCTAGCCGCGCGCGCCCATCAGGTGCTCGGTCGCGAGCTGCTGCAACCGCACAAAGCCGAAGCCCTTGCCGTTGAAGTAGGCGTCGTGGTCGAAGTCCTCGAATGCGGAACGGTCGGCGAGTAGGTCGTCGTACGTCTCACCCGCGGCGAGCGTCGGAACCTGAATCTCTGGCACGCGCGAGGCAGCGAGGGCCTCCTGCACCTCTGGGTCGGCGCGGAATGCCGCGGCACGCTCCTTGAGCAGCAGATAGGTCTGGATGTTTGCGCGCGCAGAATCCCAGACTCCGGTCTCGTCTTCGGTGCGCGAAGGCTTGTAGTCGAAGTGGCGAGGGCCGTCGTACGACGGTCCGCCGTTCGGGCCGCCGTTCTCGAGCAGGTCGACGAGTGAGAAGGCGTTGTGAAGGTCGCCGTGCCCGAAAACGAGGTCTTGGTCGTACTTGATGCCACGCTGGCCGTTGAGGTCAATGTGGTAAAGCTTGCCCTGGTAGAGCGCCTGGGCGATGCCTGCGGTGAAGTTCAGTCCGGCCATCTGCTCGTGGCCGACCTCTGGGTTGATGCCGAAGAGCTCTGGACGCTCGAGCGTCTCGATGAACGCGATCGCGTGACCGAGGGTCGGCAGCAGAATATCGCCGCGCGGCTCGTTCGGCTTCGGCTCGATCGCGAAGCGGATGTCGTAGCCCTTGTCGGTGACGTACTGGGCGAACAGGTTGAGCGACTCGCGGTAGCGTTCAAGCGCCCCACGAATGTCTTTCGCCGCGTCGTACTCTGCGCCCTCGCGGCCGCCCCACATCACGAAGGTCTTGGCGCCGAGTTCTGCACCGAGCTCAAGCTGGCGCATCGCCTTGCGCATCGCGAACCGGCGAACACCACGGTCGTTGGATGTGAAGCCGCCGTCTTTGAAAACAGGCGGGCTGAAGAGGTTGGTGGTCACCATCGGAATGATCAGGCCCGTGTCGGCGAGACCCTGCTTGAGGCGGTCGATCTGCTTCTGGCGGGTGGCGTCGTCTGAGCCGAACGCGAACAGGTCGTCGTCGTGGAAGGTGAGGCCGTAGGCGCCAACCTCTTTGAGCTTCTCGAGCACGTGGAGGATGTCCATTGATGCGCGAGTGGGGCCACCGAACGGGTCGGTGCCGTTGTATCCGATGGTCCAGAGGCCGAATGAGAACTTGTCGGCTGGGGTGGGCGTGATAGCCATGGTGGTGCTCCGTCAACGTTGTTGGTGAATAGTTATAGCTAACAACATATTACGAAGGTAAAGGTGATGTCAACGCCAACCCGCGCGAGTATCCCCCGAAAGTAGGGAAGTCCCTTATGTTGAAGCCGTCAACATAAGGGACTTCGCGCCCTAGTTGGTCCGGGTACTGCCCCTGGCACCGAAACGCTGCTGCAGCAGCACTGCACCGATGATGATGAACCCCTTTGCCAGCGCCTGAATCGACGGGTCGAGGTTGTATTTGGTGAATAGATTGATGAGAAGCGCGAAGATGAGGATGCCGAGAACCGATCCAACGATCGACCCGCGGCCACCGATCAGCAGGGTTCCACCGACGACCACGGCGGCAATCGCGTCGAGCTCGAGCAGGATGCCGTGCGTCGAGGTGCCGACACCCGTTCTGCCGATCATGAGGATCGCGGCGATACCGGCCGTCAGTCCCGCTAGTGCGTAAACGTAAACGGTGTGGCGTTTAACGTTGATGCCAGCGAGTCGGGCCGCCTCGCTGTTGCCACCGATTGCGACGGTTCGGCGTCCGAAGGTGGTGCGGTTCAGCAGCACCCAGCCGAGCACTGCGACTAGGGCGAAGATCCAAACACTCATCGAGATGCCCAGCGGGCTGCTATCGAGGAATTCCTTGAAGCCGGGCACCTTGAGAATCTGATTGTGCTTGCCAGACAACACCTCGGCGAATCCGCGGGCCGCGATGAGTATGGCGAGCGTCGCCATGAAGGCAACGATCTTGCCATGGGCGATCAGAAAGCCGTTGATAGCACCGATGAGCGTGCCGACAAGCAGGGCTACCACGATGACGAGCGGCCAGAAGGCTTGCGCGGGCGCCTGAACCCAGGCCATGGTCGCGACCACCGAGCTGAGACCGAGTACCGAACCGACCGATAGGTCGATTCCGCCGAGGATGATGACGAAGGTCATGCCGATGCTGATGACACCGGTGACCGTGGCGAAGCGCATGATGGTCAGGGCATTGGCAGTCGAAAGAAAGGTCTCGCCAATGGTCACGGCGCCGATGATGAAGATCACGATGAGCACAACGAAGAGGCCGATGTTGCGCCCGGCTGCACCGCCGAGGTAGCCCTTCACCGCCCCCAGAGCGCCACCGAACCGGGTGGGAGCCGGTTCGAGCGTCTTCGTGGGCTGGTTGCCCTCCGCTGCGGTTTTCTGTGCGCTCATGCGGCACTTCCCTTCATTACCAGGTCGAGAACGCCGGATTCGTCGATCTCGCTTGCTTGCACCGTGCGGAGCACTTCTCCGTCGGCAATAACCAGAACCCGGTCGGAAAGACCGAGCACTTCTTCGATTTCGCTCGACACGACGAGAATTGCCGTGCCGGCGGCCGCAAGGCTGCGGATCAGTGTGTAAATCTCTGCGCGAGCACCGACGTCGACCCCGCGAGTTGGTTCGTCGAGCAACAGCACGCGTACCCCGTGCACAAGCCAACGAGCTAGCAAGATCTTCTGCTGGTTGCCACCGCTGAGTGTTCTGGCGGCGCGGTCGGGATCAGCCGGTCGAAGTTCTAGGTTGTCCAGCTGCTGCTGAGCAGCGGCCCGCTCGCGGTTCTCGCGAAGAAAGATGCCAGCGGCAAAGCGGGGGAACGTCGACAGGGTGACGTTCTTGTAGATTGGCTCGTCGAGCAAGAGGCCCTGGCTCTTGCGCTCTTCTGGCGAGAAACCGATTCCGTGAGCGACAGCATCGTGCACGCTGCCCGCGCGTAGTTTCTCTCCATTGACCCGCACCGATCCGGTGGATGCCTTGCGAGCCCCGTAGACGGTCTCGAGAATCTCGGAGCGACCAGAGCCAACCAGCCCGGCGAGACCGAGGATCTCTCCCGCTTTTATCGAGAAACTCAGCGCGCCGAATTCGCCCCGCAGACTGAGGTCTTCGACCAGCAACACCTCGGCAGCACCCTTTTTGATCGGAACTGCCGCCGGAAAGTCATGCTCGATGTCTTTGCCCGTCATGAGCTTGATCAGTGTTGGGGTTGGCGTCTCCGTGACCTGAACGGGACGGCGACCGTCCGGCAGGGGATGGTCCTGACCCTCCCGGAATAGGTCACTCTGAGCGTACAGTTGAGATGGTCGCGGGATGAGCGCCG
>JANONY010000006.1:0-1551 GCA_031421055.1 Actinomycetes bacterium
CACGCCAGCGCTTCTGCCGCCTTCTTCGGGTTCGTGATGATGGGCGTGATGAGGTGCGGAACCCCGGCGTAATGCGCCAACTCGACGCGCTTCGGGTCGATGAGCACCATGCGCACTTCGGCAGGCGTGGCGCGCATCAGCACGGATGTGATCATCGAGTTGACGAAACTCGACTTGCCAGACCCGGTGGAGCCCGCAACCAAGAGGTGCGGCATTTTTGCGAGGTTGGCGACGACGAACCCGCCCTCGACGTCTTTGCCAAGGCCGATCGTCATCGGGTGGGTGCTCTTGGTACTCGCGCCAGAGCGCAGCACGTCGCCGAGTGAGACGATCTCGCGGTCTTTGTTAGGAATCTCGACACCAATCGCACTCTTACCGGGAATCGGCGAGAGGATGTTCACCTCGTTCGATGCGACCGCGTAGCTGATGTTCTTGGCGAGTGCCGTCACGCGTTCGACCTTGACGCCAGGGCCGAGTTCAAGCTCGTAACGGGTGACGGATGGGCCGCGGCTGAAGCCGGTGACGGCCGCATCCACCTGAAACTGGTTGAGAACCTCGGTGATCGAAGCGACGACCTCATCGTTGGCCGCACTGCGCGATTTCGGCGGCGTGCCTGGCGTCAGCACCGATGCGGCGGGCAATCGGTAGGGGGCATTGGCGCGCGAGGGCTTGCGGGCAGCCGGTGCGTCATCCCCAAATTCTCCGGCCTGACCCTTCTCGCTCGCCTTGGTCGCGAACCCGGGCAGCACTCCGACGGGGCCGTCTTCGCGTAGTCCGGTCGCGCCAGTTGGCTGCACCTCGCCGGTGAAGCGCTTGACCGCGTTCTCTGCGCGCAACAGGTCTTCGAGCAACTCGATATCGAAGTCGGCCGACTCGTTGAGCCCGCTCGACTGTGCCTGCATAAGCACTGGCTCGACCGCCGCGGTCAGATCGCGAGCGATCACCGGGCTGTCGAACGCCTGCTCTCCCTCTCGCTGCTTATTGCGACGCCACCACGGAAGGTTAGTTTCATCGGATGAGCCGCTTGAATAGCCATCGAGCCCCAAATCAGACAGCGTGCCGAATTCGAGTGCCCCGGTTTCACCCGCGACGCGTGGCTCGCGCTCGGCGAGCGTTGCGCCAAAGAGGTAGGCGTAGAGCTCGCGCAGCCGCGCTCCGAGCCGGTTGGGCGGCGTCTTGGTGATGATGAACAGCGCGAGCACGAGCAGCGCGGCCATGAACGGCACGGCGAGCCACGCGACGCTTGCCGCGGTGAACGGCCACGTCACCACCCATCCGGCAATGCCACCCGCCAGCGCAAGACTTTCGACGCCATCGTGCGGGGCTGGCTGCCCGCCGAGCACGTGGCAGAGTCCGGCGATCGTGGTGAGCATGAGCCCGAGACCGATGCCGATGCGAGTGTTGTCGTGCACGCTCGCGGGGTGCCTGAACAACCAGAAGGCGAAGACCAACATGATTACCGGCAGGGCGTAGGCGACGCGGCCGAACAGCCCGCCGAAGGTGTAGGCATCGAGCGCTATGGCAACAGGGTCATTCGTGAGGAACCACTCG
>JANONY010000007.1:0-10558 GCA_031421055.1 Actinomycetes bacterium
TTCTTCTTCCTTGGTGACCCGAATTGCGAGGCAGCCGTAGGCATCCGCCAACTTCACAAAGTCGGGGATCATGGCCGTGCCGTGACCCGTGTCGAGATCGGTGAACGAGTGGCGGCCCTCATAAAACAGGGTCTGCCACTGGCGCACCATGCCGAGCGACGAGTTGTTGATGATCGCGACTTAGATCGGGATGTTGTTGATGGTGCAGGTGGCCAACTCCTGGTTGGTCATCTGGAAGCATCCATCGCCGTCGATCGCCCACACGACGCGATCAGGTTCTGCGACCTTCGCGCCCATCGCCGCTGGCACCGCATAGCCCATGGTTCCGGCGCCGCCAGAGTTCAGCCACGCGTTTGGTCGCTCGTACTTGATGAATTGCGCAGCCCACATCTGATGCTGGCCGACGCCCGCCGCATAAATGCCCTCGGGGCCAGTCAGCTCACCGATGCGCTGAATGACCAGCTGAGGTGAGAGCAGCCCGTCTTCTGGCTTGGTGAAACCTAGCGGATACTGCGTGCGCAACGTGTTGAGTCGCTCCCACCACGCGACGACGTCTGGCTTGTGCTGCTTGATCGCCTCCGCGTAGGCGAGGGTCAGGTCGACGATGACATCCTTGGCATCGCCGACAATAGGGACGTCCGGCGTGCGGATCTTGCCAATCTCCGCCGGGTCGATATCAACGTGCACGATCTTGGCCAGCGGAGCGAATTCGCTCGGCTTGCCAGTGACGCGGTCGTCGAAGCGCGCGCCAAGGCTGATGATGAGGTCGGCCTCCTGTAGCGCGAGCACCGCGGGGACCGTGCCGTGCATGCCCGGCATGCCGAGGTTTTGCTTGTGCGAGTCAGGAAAAACTCCGCGCGCCATGAGGGTAGTCACAACCGGCGCTTTGGTGAGGTCGGCAAGCGTGAGAAGCTCGGCGGATGCGTGCGCGCGGTTTACTCCGCCGCCAACATACAAAACTGGTCGCTCTGCTTTCGCGAGCAACTCGGCCGCGGCCAAAATCTGTTTGCCGTGCGCTTTCACGACTCCCCGGTATCCCGGAAGCTCAACTTTGGGCGGCCAAATGTAGGGCGCCGACTTCTGTTGCGCGTCTTTGGTGATGTCGACGAGCACGGGGCCGGGGCGCCCGGTCGTCGCAATCTGGTAGGCGGCCGCGAGGGTGGCAGGCACATCCGCCGCGTCGGTCACGAGGAAGGAGTGCTTGGTGATCGGCATCGTGATGCCGACAATATCGACCTCTTGAAACGCGTCTGTTCCCATCAAGTGGGAGAAGACTTGGCCGGTGATCGCGAGCATCGGCACAGAGTCCATGTACGCATCCGCGATGGCGGTGACGAGGTTGGTGGCACCCGGTCCGGAGGTCGCGATGCACACACCGACCTGCCCGCCGGTCGCCGAGTAGCCCTCTGCCGCGTGGCCTGCACCCTGCTCGTGGCGAACGAGGATGTGGCGAATAGTGGTGGAGGCCATGAGCTCGTCGTAGAACGGGATGATGGCGCCGCCGGGCAAACCGAAGACATCTTTGATGCCGAGGTGCTCGAGAGTGCGTAGTATCGCGCCGGAGCCGGTGAGCATTTCGGGCTCAGCGCTCTTGGTGGCGCGTGCCTTGGAGGTTGGCACGGGAGTAGCTTCCGTGGGCATCGTTGTGGTCCTTAGTGGATCGGTGATCGAGCGTGTCGAGATCTAGCCGGTGACGGCACCCGTGCTCGCCGACTGCACGAGTTTCGAATACTTGGCCAGCACGCCGCGGGTGTAGCGCGGAGGGAGGGGAGCCCAGCCGTTTCGGCGAGCTTCGAGCTCAGCCGGGTCGACAAGTAGGTCGAGCGAGCGAGCTGCGATATCGACCCTTATTAGATCACCATCGCGCACGAATGCGATTGGACCTGCGTCCACCGCTTCGGGAGCTATATGGCCGATACACAGTCCGGTTGTGCCGCCTGAGAACCTGCCGTCTGTCAAGAGTAATACATCCTTGCCGAGGCCCGCGCCCTTGATGCGAGCGGTGATCGAGAGCATCTCGCGCATGCCCGGCCCGCCCTTGGGGCCCTCGTAGCGAATGACGACAATGTCGCCCTTCGTGATGATGCCCTCGGCGAGAGCATCCATTGCTGCACGCTCGCGCTCAAAAACACGCGCCGGCCCTTCAAACAGCGCCGAGTCGAAACCGGCCGTCTTCACGACAGCGCCCTCGGGTGCGAGCGACCCGTGCAGGATCGTGATTCCGCCGGTGGCATGGAACGGGTTATCCAGTGAGCGCAGAACCTTGCCGTCGAGTGGCGGCGGATTGAGTTCTGCCAGGTTCTCGGCAAGGGTCTTGCCTGTGACGGTCATGACGTCGCCGTGCATGAGACCCGCGTCGAGCAGCGCCTTCATCAGCACCGGAATGCCGCCATGGCGATCCACATCGTTCATCACGTAGTTACCGAAGGGCTTGACGTCGGCGATGTGCGGCACCTTGTCACCGATGCGGTTGAAGTCAGCGAGGGTGAGCGGCACTTCTGCCTCATTCGCGATCGCCAACAGGTGAAGCACGATATTGGTCGAACCGCCGAGCGCCATCCCGACGGCGATGGCGTTTTCGAATGCCTCCATGGTGAGGATGTCGCGTGCGGTGTGCCCACGCCGAAGCATTCCGACAACCGCTTCGCCGGAGCGGTGCGCGAAGTAGTCGCGTCGACGGTCGGCAGACGCCGGGCTGGTCGATCCTGGCAGGCTCATGCCGAGCGCCTCAGCGACGCTCGCCATCGTGTTCGCGGTGTACATTCCGCCGCAGGCACCCTCGCCGGGAGCGAAGGCGCACTCGATGCGCCTGGCATCCTCGACCGACATCGTGCCGGCCTGAACGGCGCCGACCGCCTCGAACGAGTCGATGATGGTGATGTCTTTCTCTGTACCGTCACTGAGTTTGACCCAGCCGGGCGCGATCGACCCGGCATAGAGGAACACGGACGCGAGATCGAGCCGCGCCGCAGCCATCAGCATGCCCGGGATCGACTTATCGCAGCCAGCGAGCAGCACAGAACCATCAAGGCGTTCGGCCATCATCACCGTCTCGACGGAGTCGGCGATGACCTCGCGGCTCACGAGAGAGAAGTGCATGCCCTCGTGACCCATGCTGATGCCGTCGCTGACCGAGATGGTGCCGAACTCGAGCGGGTACCCGCCGCCGCCGTGCACGCCCTCTTTTGCCGCTTGAGCGAGGCGGTCGAGGCTGAGGTTGCACGGAGTGATCTCGTTCCACGAACTCGCGACCCCGACCTGGGGCTTGTCCCAGTCAGCGTCGCCCATGCCGACCGCGCGCAGCATGCCGCGGCTCGTCGTGGCCTCAATACCGTCGGTGACGGTGCGAGAGCGTGGCTTGATGTCAGGAGTGGCGGGCTTATCTGGCATGAGACGAGTTTAGAACCACCGGCGGATGCGACGTTGACAACCGCATCCGCCGCCTTCTATTGCTCGTGGCAGAACGGCATACCGCTGCCGATCCAGAACTCGCCAATCACGGTTTCGCCGTCTGATTCGTACACCGGGATCGAATGCCCCTCAGACCTCGGGTCGGTCAGGTAGACGTAGCCGATCTCGCAGTTCGAGGCATACACCGCCTCAAGATCCGGAATTCCCCGCTCGTTGGGCACCCCATACGTCTGCCCATTGGCGTTCACGCCCCAGTCGATAGTTTTGGTGTTGACGTATCGTGCCGTGACCGTCCACGTCATGCCGGGATCGGCCGTGACGTCGAACGACGTCGCCCCATCGGCAAGCAGCTGATCGTCCACCCTCATCGTGGAGCCGATCGGCGCCATCGCGCCGCCTGTGGGGTCCAAGGGGTCAACGGCACCGAAGGGCCCGCAGGGCATCGACCCCCATTCGTTCTCCGCGGTATACGTTGTGATAATGCCAGCGCTCGTGCACGTCAACCTGTAGCTCACCGCGTTCGCCGTCTCGGGTCGCGGCCCAAGTTCGACCGTCGCACTGCCAACGTGCGATTGCGTGATTGTCTCTCCGACACCCGTGATTACGTGGTTGCCAGGAATCACTGACGCAGCGATGAGCGCGCCGGCGGTGAGGAGGCCAATTGCACCAGCACCAATCATCAGGCGCATGCCCAAGCGGACGCGGCGAGTGTGGACAGCGAGGGTGCTGGTGCCCGCCGCTGTGTCGACGAGCTGCTCGCGCATCCCCGCGGCAAATTTCGAGTCGAGAGTCATGAGGTTTCTCCTTCGGTCATGGGACGAAGTTCGAGTCGACGGTTTTCGCGAAGCCGACTCAGCCGCATACGCGCGGCCCCGGGTCGTAGGCCGAGCGCCTTCGCGGCCTCGGCGATGGTGAGGCCTTCGACGGCCGTGAGCACGAGCAGTGCGGCGTCAGTTCGGCCGAGGCCAGCGAGCGCCGCGGCCCCGTCAAGTCGGTGCTCGACAAGCTCGGCCGGATCGACGGTGTGCTCAGCGCGGGGAATCGCGGCGATCGCGGCGCGGTAGCGGGCGAGTCCGCGCACGTGATTGCGGCTGAGATTGACGACCGTCACCAGCAGCCACGGCAGCACCGATTCACCGACGAGCGTCACCGAGCGGTGCTTGCGCCAGAGTTCGAAGAATGCGGCGGCGGTGACGTCTTCTGCGTCGTGCGCGTTGGAGAGCATCCCGAGGGCACGGCGGTACACGCGCACGCTGTGGCGGTCGAACAGTTCGGCGTACGCCAGCGAGTCCTGTGCGAGCGCCCTATGCCAGATGGGGGTGTCGTCGGCAGAGGCGAGGGTCATACCTAAGAGTGTCCGCTCGCGGGGTGAGTGTCACAGAGCGCGGCCGCGGGTCGTGACCGCTCAGGTGGCCCGGCGGTCGAGACGGCCACCGGCGATGTCCACTCGAAGGCCAGAAATGGCCTTCGAGTCAACAGACATCGCTACTGCTCGTGCACGTCGCCTTCGCGTAAATCAGCGAGCAGCGTGAGCGCCCGCGCTATCTCGGTCGGGCCCCGCACCGTGAAGTTCGCGAGCGTCGAGCCCTCGCCTGCCTTGACGCCAACGTCGTCGGCGCCGAGCGCCGCAAAGGCATCCTCGTCGGTCACGTCGTCACCGGCGAAGAAGACCGCCGTTGAGGCCGTGTATGAACGCAGGTGCTCGAGCGCGTCACCCTTGGTGGTGCCGCGCACCGAGAATTCGAGCACGTCTTTGCCTGTGCGCACGGTGTAGGCGTCGAGGTCGTCGCCGAGCTCTTCGAGCGCCTCGAGGTGGGCCAATCGGCTGTTGCTCTCGGTGGCGAGCCGCGTGTGCAGGGCGAAACCCGCTGGTTTCGGTTCGAGCCACACGTGGTCGATCGATTCGGCGACATCGTTGAGCACCTCTTTGAGCACACCGACTTGCGCAATTTCAGATGTGCTGAGGTCAACGAGTTCGGCCGGGGCATCGAGGCGCAGCTCGATTCCGTGCGAGCCGACGAGCAGCACGTTGTCTGGCAGATCGCTAACCGCCTCCAGACTCGCGAGCGAGCGCCCGCTGACGAGAGCCACTCGCGTGCGCGGCATCTGCGCCAGACGAAGCACCGCCTCATGAGCCTCTGGCAGCGCCCGTGCCCGCGCGGGGTCGTCGACCCACGGCGCCAAGGTGCCGTCGAAGTCAAGTGCGACGAGCAGGTCTCGCGTTCGCGCGAGCTCACGCAGCGCCCCGACAAACGGCTCTGGCAGCCGCGAAAACTTCGGCGGGGTATCTACGTCAACCACTGGCACTCTCTTTCTGAGCCGTCAGTACGGCCAAAAACTCGCTCGACCATCTCTGCACGTCGTACTCAAGCACTCGCTTGCGCAGAGCGCGCATGCGCGAGCGGCGCTCCTCCGTCGACATGGCGATGGCCTGCAGCATGGCGTTTTTGAGACCGTCGATGTCGTGGGGGTTGATGCGAAGGGCACGCTTGAGCTCATCCGACGCACCGGCGAACTCGCTAAGAATGAGCACGCCGTCGCCGTCGAAACGCGCGGCGCAGTACTCCTTCGCCACGAGGTTCATGCCGTCGCGCAGCGGGGTGACGAGCATGATGTCTGCGGCAAGGTAGAGGGCAACCATCTCTTCGCGCGGGTAGCCGTGGTGGTGGTAGCTGATGGCCTGGTGACTGATCGTTGCAAAATCGCCGTTGATGCGCCCGACCGTCAACTCGATTTCGTCGCGCAGTTGCATGTAGGCCGCCACCCGCTCGCGTGAGGGACTCGCGACCTGCACGAGCGTCACATCCTCGACCGCGATTCTGTGCTCGGCAAGCAGTTCTCCGTATGCCTTGAGGCGGTGACCGATGCCCTTGGTGTAATCGAGCCGGTCCACTCCGAGAATCACCGTTTTCGGGTTGCCGAGATCAGCCCGAATCTGTCGTGCGCGTTCTTGCACAGCGGGTCGCCGAGCAACGGTCTCGAAGCCGTGTGAGTCGATCGAAATCGGAAACGCGCGAGCGGTGACCGCTCTGATCGTTCCGTTATCTGGCACGTCGACGATCGCCCCGTGCGTGACGAGCGGTGTAAGGCGGCGCACGGCGCGCAAGAAGTTGCTCGCGTCGGCCACTCGCTGAAAGCCGATGACGTCGGCACCGAGAAGCCCCTCGATGATCTGGGTGCGCCATGGCAGCTGCGAGTAGATGCCGTAGGGCGGAAACGGGATGTGGTTGAAGAACCCAATAATCAGATCGGGCCGCAGTGCGCGCAGCAGCTTCGGCAGTAGCTGCAATTGATAGTCCTGCACCCACACCGTTGCCCCTGGGGCGGCGATCGCGGCCGTGGCGGCGGCGAACTTCTCGTTGGCTGCGACGTACGAATCCCACCAAACACGGTGGTATCCGGGAGCGGCAATGACGTCGTGGTAGAGCGGCCACAGGGTGTCGTTGCTGAAGCCTTCGTAGTAATTCTCGACCTCGTCTGCCGTGAGCGGCACCGGTACGATGCGGATGCCGTCGGTGTCGAACGGGGCGAATTCTGCGTCGGGTTGGCCGACCCAGCCGACCCATGCTCCCTCGGCTGCGCGCATGACCGGTTCGAGCGCCGTCACTAAACCGCCGGGCGAATGTGCCCAGTGGGCGTCACCGGCATCGTCGACTACTCGGTCGACGGGCAGCCGGTTCGACACGACGATAAACGAGTAGGTGCCGGTTGCTCGTGCACTGGTGGAACTCATGGTGATGTCGAATCCGTCGCGTGGGCTGATCGCCGCTTCACGTGCAACGGTATCAGCCACCCTTCACCTACGATTGCGGCATGGCGACTACCCAGCTTTATCGCGGCGGAAAGCTGGTCAGCAGTGACTTTCCGGTCGCTGAAATCTCTGACCACATTGCGAACAAGGAGGGCACGGTCTGGGCCGACTTTGTCAACCCAACGGCCGCCGACCTCGCTGCGATTGAAGAAGAGCTCGGTCTTCACCGGCTCGCGATTGAAGACGCCCTGCACGACTTTCAGCGGCCGAAGCTCGACCACTACGACACCCACTTGTTTCTCGCGGCCTATGCCGTCACCCTCGACTCGAACACGGGCGAACTTTTGACCACCGAGGTCAAAGCTTTCATCACACCGCACGCTCTCGTGACCGTGCACGATGCGAACTTCGACATGGCTGCGGTGGCCGCGCGCTGGCAGAGCGACCCAGAGCTCTCGGCGCACGGGGTTGGCTTCTTATTGTGGGGGCTGCTCGACACTATCGTCGACGGTCATTTCGAGGCCGTGCAGCAACTCGACGGCTTCATTGAACAACTCGAAGACGCCCTGTTCGACGACCGCCCCCGCGAGAAGGAAGTGCAGAGAAGGTCGTTCGAACTGCGCAAGAGTCTCGTGCTGCTTCGCCGCGTCGTGCTGCCCATGCGCGAAGTGGTCAACACCCTGCTGCGCCGCGACCTCGGCGTCATCGCGCCGGGCATGGCGCCCTACTTTCAAGACGTCTACGACCACGTGCTCAGGGCAACCGAGTGGACGGAGTCCCTCCGCGACCTTGTCACGACGATCCTTGAAACGAATGTTGCCATTCAAGGCAATCGGATGAACCTCATCATGAAGAAGGTCACCAGCTGGGCCGCAATCATCGCGGTGCCAACCGCGATCACCGGATTTTTCGGCCAAAACCTTGCCTTCCCTGGCTACGCAACGTTCTGGGGCGTCGTCGTGTCGACCGCGGTCATTCTGCTCGTCAGCGGTGGGCTCTACGTGAGCTTCCGCCGCCGCGACTGGCTCTAGGCGGCCTGCGGCAGCATCCCAGCGAGGGCGGCGCGGCGTGTGCGCCGCATGGCTAGCACTGCGAGTGCCACGCTCGCCGCGGCGAAGCCGATGAGCGCCACCGCAGCCGATGCCGCGTCGGATGCCGAGCCGCCGGAGATGATGGCCTGCATGCCAGAGACGCCGTAGGTGAGCGGCAGCAGCGGACTGATCACCTGAAACGGCGTCGATAGCAACTCGATCGGGTACAGCCCGCCGGTCGAGGTGATCTGTACCGCGACCACAAAGAGCGAGACCACGAGCCCGACCCGCCCCAGCGCTATGGTCAACAGGTAGTGAAACGCCGTGAAGGCGAAGGCGGTGAGCAGGGCGAAACCGAGGGTCGCTGGCAGCGCCGCCCAGCTGACCCCGAGGCTGAGATGAAGCACGGCAACGAGCAACACCGCCTGCGCCGCCGTCACGGTGGCAGCGCGCACCAGCGTCGAGAACACGAGGCGCGAGTTGTTGGCGGTCGAGGCGAGAGCGCGACGCGTCACGTGGCGCATCACGAGAAAGACGGCGAGCGCGCCGATCCACAGCCCGAGCGGCACGAAGAACGTCGCGATCGCTTGCCCGACGTCGGAGACCGGGTTATCGGTCGAGACCGACAGCGTCACCGGGTCTGCAGCAACCTCGGCCGAGGCAGCCGATTGCTCAGCGTCGAAAGCCGGCACCTGCGCCGCTCCCGTCGTCAGGCCACTCGCGAGCTCTGACGCGCCGTTGGCGAGATCGGAAGCCCCACCGACGAGGGCGTAGCCACCGCTCGCGAGTTGCGCAGCTCCCCCGGCACTCTGACCAATACCCGATTGGATGCCGCCGAGAGCCGTCGACGTCGACCCGCTCAGCGTCGTCCCAGATGCACTCGCCGACGCAAGGCCATCAACGATGCCCTGCAGCGCCGCTTTCTCGGCTGGGCTAATGCCCGGGTTCGCCTGAAGCCCGGCGTTGAGACCGGTCAGGCCAGCCGAGAGGTCGCTGACGCCGGCCGTGTAACTAGTGATGCCAGAGCTGAGGCCTGAGAGCTGGCCAGCGCCAGTCTCGAGCCGCTGCAGGCCAGAGGACAGCGATCGAACGCCGCCAGTGTAAGTCGAGAGGCCGGTGGTGAATTGGTTTGCGCCATCCGATAGCTGGGTTGCGCCAGCGGCAGCAACAGACAGTGACGAGCCAAGGTCGCCGAGCGAGGAGTAGATGCCGCCGATGTACTGCGCGGTGATCTCGTTGCCGAAGGTGTTGACCATGCTCTGGCCGACAGCCTGGGCGACGGCCCCGGTGAGGTACGAATGCGCATCGTCGGTGCGAATCGTGATGTCGGCCTTCTCTGGCGCGTCGGTCGAGATCGACATCAGCGATGACGAAAAATTCGACGGCACGGTGAGAATCGCGTAGACATCACCCGAGGCGAGCGCGGCCTCCGCATCATCGGCATTGGTGATGGTCCACTCGAAGCCGTCAGCGTCACCGCCGGTGAGCTCTGTCACGAGCTGTCGCCCCGCGAAGACATTGGTTTCTGTGCCGTCGTCGTTGGTGGTCGTGATGAGGGAGTCTTCGTTGACGATCGCAGCGGGGATGCGATCGAGTGCAGTCTCGGACTGCGACAGCGCAGCGACGAACAGGCCGGTGAAGGCGAGCGGCACGAGTACGACGGCCCCGAGGACGCCTCGACGCTGCCACGAGCGGCGACGAGCCAGCGAGTTTGCGGTGATGGTCATGAGTCGCCTTCCGAGCTGCCCACGCTTGTGAGCGAATAGAGGTCAATGAAAACGAGTGCTCGGTCGCCGAGCTTCGGTGACTCGATGGCGCGAACCGGAATCGGCGTGCCGATCATGATGGTCGTCGCCGGGGCAAGCGAGTGCACCGCCTCAACGAAGGCGGTCTCGTCGTCGGTAGACGCAAACGAGTCACGCTGGTCGAGCATCACGACGGGCGCGCTCTCAGCGAGCGCGATCATCGCGAGAGTCACCGAGCGTTCGAGATGCGGCAGCTCACTGAGCGTGCTGCTCGCACGCACCGTCGTCGAGCCGTCGAGCACGGCGTTGACGCGCTCGAGCCAGAGACGCGATTGGCGGGCGGTAGCGAACATGCGGTACCAGGGCTGGCGTAGCTCAAGCCGTTCGCGCAGCAGCTCGCCAACCGTGACGCGTGTCTCCGCACGTTCGGCCCCGCCGATGTCGGCGAGGGCGACCATCCGCGCAACCGTTGCACTGTCAGAGGGCAGCGGATGCCCGAGCACGTGAGCGCGCCCGGCCACCGGATCGAGACGGCCAGCGAGAGTCGCGGCGAGCAGCCTTCGATCGACCGGGTCTCCGCTGACCATCGCGATTGCGCCGCTAGGCACGGTGAAGGTGAC
>JANONY010000008.1:0-14971 GCA_031421055.1 Actinomycetes bacterium
ATGCACCTCGTCTCGAGCGTCGAGGGCAACCTGCGCGCCGAGGCGAGCCCGATCGAAGTCTTCCGGGCAACGTTCCCTGCCGGAACTCTGTCTGGCGCCCCCAAGCCTCGCGCCCTCGAGATCATCGATGAACTCGAACCCGCTCAGCGCGGCGTATACGGGGGAGTGGTCGGCTACTTTGACTTCGCCGGTGACCTCGACCTTGCCATCGCGATTCGAACGGCCACCATCGTCGGCGGTCTCGCCTACGTGCAGGCCGGCGCCGGTCTTGTCGCAGAGTCCGACCCGGTGAAGGAGCACGAGGAATCTCAAAACAAGGCGGCCGCACCGCTTCGAGCGGTCGCCATCGCCAACACGATGCGGCGCGTCTAGTGAACCCACGGCGCCTCAAAGCGAGCCTGCTGATCAGCGGCGTGGTGCTCGCAGGACTCGCGCTTCTCGCGTGGACCCAGCCGTGGGTTGCCATAGACCTGAGCGATGGCAGAACGCTGGTGGTGAGCGGTGATCGTGCCGCCGGCGCCGTTTCGGCGCTCGCACTCACCTGCCTCGTGCTCAACGGCGCGCTCAGTATCGCCTCGCACATTTTTCGGGTCGTTCTTGGTGCGCTTGAGGCCCTGATTGGCGCGACCCTGGTCTTGGTGTCGTCGCTCGCGCTTGGGTCGCCTGTCACCGCATCCGCCGCAGCACTCTCTGAAGCGACGGGCGTCTCGGGAAACGACTCTCTCGGTACCCTGGTTGCATCGGTCTCGGTCACTGGCTGGCCGTGGGTCTCGGTGGCAGCAGGGGCACTACTCGTCGCACTTGGGGTCGCCGTTCTCGCCTCCGCAGCGCGCTGGCCCGGCTCCGGAAGAAAGTACGGTGCGGTGCGAATGCAGACGCTTGACGGTGTGACCGCTGACGCGTCGAACATCGACGACTGGGACGCCCTCAGCCGGGGCGACGACCCGACCTAAAGTGTCGGGTACCTCCAAGACCGAACGCTAAGATTTAGCTAAGACCGAGAACGGAGCATGTACATGACCCCCGAATCCGACCCAGGCCACGGGCACTCACCGGCCGCTTGGACCGCCGTGATTGTCATGATCATCGCGTTTGCGATCGGCACGGTCGCCTTCTTCCTCAACGTGCAGTGGCTCGTGTGGGCGTCGGCGGGTCTACTGATTTTTGGAGCGCTGCTCGGCGCACTTCTCACCAAGTTGGGCTACGCCGTTGGTGGAGAGCGATATACGTCGAAGGCACACCACTAGGGTGCTAGATTCCCTCGTAGCCGGAGCCCTCGACGACGCCTCGGTACGTCGCGACGTACGTCCGCTCGCGGTGGTCGAGGCAGATGCGCTCGCACGCCCGCCCGCACTCGACGTCGTTTCGGTGCTCGCGCCGGCCGATCGGGTCAAGATCATCGCTGAGGTCAAACGCGCGAGCCCGTCACGAGGCGCTCTCGCCGACATCCCAGACCCGGCAGCACTCGCAGTCGCCTACGAAACCGGCGGCGCAAGCGCCATCAGCGTGTTGACGGAGGGCCGCAAGTTTGGGGGCTCGCTCGCAGATCTCGAGGCCGTGCGTGCGGTGGTCAGCATTCCCGTTCTGCGCAAAGACTTCATCGCAGAGCCGTACCAGGTGTTCGAGGCGCGGGCCGCTGGTGCCGACCTTGTTTTGCTTATCGCCGCGGCCCTCGACCAGCACCTGATGGTCGAATTGCACGAGCTGATCATCGAATTGGGCATGACAGCACTGGTCGAGACCCACAATGCGGTTGAAGTCTCTCGCGCCGTCGATCTTGGCGCTGCGGTTATCGGTGTCAACGCGCGCGACCTCAGCACGTTCGAGCTCGACCAAGATTTGTTCGGAAGCCTGGCTGACCAGATTCCCAGCGGCGTCATCCGCATCGCTGAGTCCGCGGTAAAGACGGCAGCCGACGTCGCGCACTATCGGGCGGCCGGTGCCGATGTTGTGCTCATCGGTGAAGCCCTCGTGACGAGCGATCCCATTGTCACCCTGAGAGAGTTCTTGAATTCATGACTCATTTGCGCGACGAAGTTGGACCATACTTCGGTGAGTACGGCGGCCGTTTCGTGCCAGAGTCGCTCATCGCTGCGCTCGATGAACTGAGCACCGCCTACACCGAGATCAAGACGGACTCAGAGTTCCAAGCAGAACTTGCGCACCTGCACGCGACCTACACGGGGCGGCCGAGCATCCTCACCGACGTGCCGAGATTCTCAGAGCACGCTGGGGGAGCGCGCGTCATTCTCAAGCGCGAAGACCTCAACCACACCGGCTCGCACAAGATCAACAACGTGCTTGGCCAGGCGCTTGTCGCGCGGCGCATCGGCAAGACTCGACTGATCGCCGAGACCGGTGCCGGCCAGCACGGCGTAGCGACCGCGACGGCCGCGGCGCTGTTCGGCATGGAGTGCGTCGTCTACATGGGCGAGGTCGACACCGTTCGTCAGGCACTCAACGTCGCGCGTATGCGGTTGCTCGGTGCGACGGTGATTCCCGTCACAACGGGTTCGCGCACCCTCAAAGACGCGATCAACGAAGCGCTGCGCGATTGGGTCGCCAACGTCGATGACACGCACTATTTGCTTGGAACTGTCGCTGGACCACATCCCTTCCCCGTCATGGTGCGAGACTTCCACAAGATCATCGGTGAGGAGGCGCGTCAACAAGTACTCGACCTCACTGGAGCATTGCCGGATGCCGTCACGGCGTGCGTCGGCGGCGGTAGCAACGCGATGGGCATCTTCCACGCCTTCCTCGACGACCCCGCCGTGGCACTGTACGGCTACGAAGCCGCGGGCGAAGGGCACTTGACCGAGAAGCACGCGGCGACGATCACTCGCGGCCGTCCGGGTGTACTGCACGGCGCGCGCACTTACATGCTGCAAGACGAAGACGGCCAGACCATCGAGTCGCACTCCATCTCGGCGGGCCTCGACTACCCGGGAGTTGGGCCGGAACACGCCTGGCTCAATGACATCGGGCGGGCGACGTACCTGCCGATCACGGATGATGAGGCGATGCAGGCGCTGCGCCTGCTCAGCCGCACCGAGGGCATCATCCCGGCGATCGAGAGCGCGCACGCCCTCGCCGGAACGATGAAGCTCGGCCGCGAGCTTGGGCCGGAGAAAACGATTCTGGTCAACCTCAGTGGCCGCGGCGATAAAGACATGGAGACCGCCGGCAAGTATTTTGCCATTTTGGATGAGCAGAGCGTGGACCCACAGTGAGCGTCGTAGCAGACCTAATTCGCACCCGCAAAGCCGAGGGCAGCGGCGCCCTCATCGGCTACCTTCCCGTCGGCTTTCCCGATCTGACGACCAGCATCGAAGCCGCAATCGCTCTCGTCGAGAACGGGGTCGACATCCTTGAGCTTGGCCTGCCCTATTCTGACCCGGTCATGGACGGCCTCGTGATTCAGCAGGCGACACAAATCGCGCTGGCCGGCGGCTTCAAGCTTCGGCACGGGTTCGAGGCGGTTGAAGCGATCACGTCGCGGGTCAGCGCTCCGGTGCTGGTCATGACCTATTGGAATCCCGTCGTGCAGTTCGGTGTCGAGAAGTTCGCCATCCAACTCAAGGGCGCAGGGGGAGCGGGACTCATCACGCCTGACCTGATTCCAGACGAGGCGGCGGCGTGGCTAGAGGTCAGCGATCGTTTCGACCTTGACCGAGTTTTTCTGGCCGCCCCGAGTTCGACCGATGCGCGACTCAGGCAGGCCGTCGAGCACAGTCGGGGCTTCACCTACGCGGTTTCGACAATGGGCATCACCGGCGCTCGCACAGACATCGACGCGGCAGCGCGCGGGTTGATCGCCCGCCTGCGCGACGCTGGCTCGACGAGCGCATGTGTCGGTGTGGGCATTTCCACTGCAGATCACGTGCGCGAGGTGCTCGACTACGCCGATGGTGCGATTGTCGGATCAGCGCTCGTGAGCGCCCTTGCCGAGGGTGGTGTCGATGCGGTTGCGCGCGCGGCCGCCGCTCTTTCCGCTGGGCTTCAGCCCTCGTACTAGGCTTACCTAGTCCTCTCCCCGAAAGGTGAACACGATCGTGCTCGCACCGCTCAGCATTCCCAGCCCGCCGCTCGACTGGGCGTCGTTCTCGATCCCTTTCGGCAGCTGGCTGCACGGGGTAATTCCCGCGATACCCGCGTCTCAAGAGTTGACAGTTCGCGCCTATGCGATTGCCATTCTGATCGGAATCGTTGCCGCGGTTGTCTTGACCCAGCGCCGCCTCACCGCACGGGGCGTGCAGCCAGGGATTGTGCTCGACATAGCGATCTGGGCCGTGCCATTCGGCATTATCGGCGCGCGCATCTACCACGTACTCACGCACACTGGCGACTATTTCGGCGAGGGAATGGACATTCGCCACGTCTTCTTCATTTGGGAGGGCGGGCTCGCAATCTTCGGTGGTCTCATCGGCGGACTGATCGGCTCGATCATTGCGTGCCGCATGCTGGGGTTGCGCCTGACAGCCTGGGCAGACGCGCTTGCTCCCGGTCTGATTCTCGCTCAGGCCTTCGGGCGCCTCGGTAACTACTTCAACCACGAGTTGTTCGGTCAGCCAACCGACCTCCCGTGGGGTCTCGAGATCGAGGCAACCAACCCGGCCTACCCGGTTGGGCTACCGGAGGGCGTTCTCTTCCACCCCACGTTCCTCTACGAGATTCTGTGGAACCTGCTGGGAGTCGCGGTGATTCTCTACGCCGAGCGCCGCTGGAGCCTGCAAAAGAAGACAATTCTCGGTCTAAGCCTGCCAGTACCGATTGGCGGCACCGTGACGCTTCAGTGGGGCCGCCTCATCGGCGTGTACCTCATCTGGTATGGACTTGGCCGCACCGTGTGGGAGTCGATTCGCATCGATCCAAGCGACATTCTCTTCGGAATCCGCACAAACGTGTGGGCGGCACTTTTTGCCATCGCCCTTGGCATTGCGATTGTGATCGTGCAGGGGCGACGTCACCCGGGAGCAGAGCCAAGCCCCTACCTGCCGGGGCGTGAATGGGTTCCCGTAGTAGACTCTGAAGAGACCTACTCGGACGATGACGCGCACGGCACTGTGGATTCCAAAAAAGCAGCCACTGTGAATTCCAAAAAAACAACGCAGTCCGATGAGCTCGTGCCAGCCACCTCTGGTGCCGGCAAGCCCGCCACAAGCGGAAAAGGCAAGAAGTCCTAAAGCAAGGGCCTTTTCTTCAGTTCCCGATGGGCCATCGACGTCCCACACAGTAGCTCCATCGTGAGGACGGAATCCATGGCTCTCACGCCAGCCTCGACACACTTCGGCCGGTTCAGCACCGTGCCGCAGGCGAGCGGTCTCTATGACCCTCGCCACGAACGCGACGCCTGCGGGCTCGCGATGGTAGCGACGCTTCGCGGCACTGCGGGCCACGACATCATCGACACCGCTCTTCGCGCGCTGCGCAACCTCGAACACCGCGGTGCAATCGGGTCGGATGCCGGCACGGGCGACGGCGCGGGCATCATCACCCAAATTCCAGACGGCTTCCTTCGCGCGGTCGTGGACTTCGAGCTGCCGCCGGTGGGGCGCTACGCCGTCGGTATGGCGTTCCTCCCCGTTGACGACACCGAGCGTGCCGCAATCAAGACCGGCATCGCGACCGTTGCCGCGCAAGAAGACCTCATCGTGCTCGGGTGGCGCGAGGTTCCCGTGCGACCTGATGAGGTCGGCGACCTCGCGCGCGGGGCTATGCCGGTCTTTGAACAGATCTTCCTCTCATCAACGCGCACCGGGTTTGACGGAAAGCAGATTGCCGGCATCGAACTCGATCGACTCGTTTTTCGCCTTCGCAAGCGCGCCGAGCGTGAATACGGCGCGTACTTCCCGTCGCTCTCAAGCCGCACGCTCGTCTACAAGGGCATGGTCACGACCCTGCAGCTCGAGCCGTTTTATCCAGACCTCAGCGACGTGCGTTTCACCTCAAAGCTCGCGCTTGTGCACTCGCGCTATTCGACGAACACCTTCCCGTCGTGGCCGCTCGCTCAACCATTCCGGATGATTGCGCACAACGGCGAGATCAACACCGTGCAGGGCAATCGCAACTGGATGCGAGCGCGCCAATCGCAGCTCGAGTCTGAGCTGCTCGGCGATCTCGCGCCGATCCTTCCCATCAACTCGCCGGGCGTGAGCGACTCGGCGAGCTTCGATGAGGTGGTTGAACTGCTGACGCTGAGCGGTCGTTCGCTGCCGCACTCGATCATGATGATGGTGCCAGAGGCCTGGGAGAACCAGGTCGACATCGACCCGGTGCGCCGCGACTTCTACGAGTACCACTCGATGCTGATGGAGCCGTGGGACGGCCCGGCCGCCCTCGTCTTTACCGATGGCTCACTCGTCGGCGCGACTCTGGACCGAAACGGACTTCGCCCTGGGCGATTCCTCGTCACCGACGACGGCCTGGTCGTTCTCGCGAGCGAGATCGGCGTCATCGATGTCGACCCGAGCAAGGTCGTTCGCAAGGGCCGATTGCGCCCAGGCAAGATGTTCCTCGTCGACACCGCGAATGGCGAGATCATTGAAGACGACGACATCAAGGCGGAGCTCGCTGCGGCGGAGCCGTACGGCGAGTGGCTCAAGGCTGGTCGAATCCACCTGAGAGACCTTCCGCAACGCGAGCACATCGTGCACACGCCTGCCTCGGTGACACGTCGCCAACGCACTTTTGGCTACACCGAAGAAGAAGTACGTATTCTGCTGACCCCGATGGCGCAGCACGGCGCAGAACCGCTCGGCGCGATGGGATCCGACAGCCCGGTCGCCGTTTTGTCTGACCGGCCACGGCTGCTTTTCGACTACTTCGCGCAGCAGTTCGCGCAGGTGACGAACCCGCCACTTGACTCGATCCGCGAAGAAGTCGTCACGTCGATGAAGCTGGCGCTCGGTCCGGAGCGTAACTTGCTCGCGGCGACCGCTGATCACGCGCGCGGCGTAATTCTCGACTTCCCTGTCATCGACAACGACGAGCTCGCCAAGATTCAGCACATCGACCCAAGCAACCGCGGCATCACCAAGACGCTCAAGGGTCTTTATCGCGTCGACCAAGGCCCGAGCGCCATGGAAGAGCGGCTCGCCGCGATGTGCCTCGAGGTCGACGAGGCAATCGAGGCCGGAGCCCAGTACATCGTGCTGAGCGATCGCAACTCAAACAAAGACCTCGCCCCCGTGCCCTCGTTGCTCATGCTTGCCGCGATCCACCACCATCTCATCCGCAACTCCAACCGAATGAAGGTCGGCCTGATCGTCGAGGCTGGCGACGTGCGCGAAGTGCATCACGTCGCGCTGCTGGTCGGATACGGCGCGAGCGCCATCAATCCATACCTCGCGATGGAAACAGTCGAAGAGCTGGTTCGAAGCGGAATGATCGAGGGACTGACGCCAGAGGAGGCGGTTAAGAACCTCATCAAGGCGCTCGGCAAGGGCGTGCTCAAGATCATGTCGAAGATGGGCATCTCGGTGGTCAGCTCGTACGCGGGCGCACAGGCGTTTGAAGCGCTTGGACTGAGTCCAGATCTGGTTGATAAATACTTCACCGGCACATCCACTCTGCTTGGCGGCGTTGGGATTGACGTCATAGCCGCGGAGAGCGCGGCGCGCCACGCGGATGCGTACCCGGAAGACGGCGCCACGAGCGTGCACGAACGCCTCGGAGTCGGCGGTGAGTATCAGTGGCGCCGTGAGGGCCCACCCCACCTCTTCAACCCAGACACGGTGTTTCGCCTGCAGCACGCGACGCGTGCGCGGCGTTATGACATCTTCCGTGAGTACACAAAGCTCGTCGACGACCAAGCAAACGGACTGATGACTATTCGCGGACTCTTTGCATTCAAAAAGGGTCTTCGCCCCGCGGTTCCGATTGACGAGGTTGAACCGGTCTCGAGCATTGTCAAGCGATTCTCGACCGGCGCGATGAGCTACGGCTCGATCAGCGAAGAGGCGCACACCAACCTCGCGATCGCGATGAACCAGCTCGGCGCGAAGAGCAACACAGGCGAGGGCGGCGAAGATCTCGATCGGCTGCTCGACCCGGTTCGCCGCAGTGCGATCAAGCAGGTCGCGAGTGGACGTTTCGGCGTCACGAGCATGTACCTCACCCACGCGACCGACATCCAAATCAAGATGGCGCAGGGCGCTAAGCCTGGCGAGGGTGGTCAACTGCCCGCAGGCAAGGTCTACCCGTGGATCGCGCGCACGCGGCACGGCACAGCCGGCGTCGGGCTCATTTCACCTCCACCCCACCACGACATTTACTCGATCGAAGATCTCAAACAGCTGATCTTCGACCTCAAGCGCGCGAACCCATCGGCCAGAGTGCACGTCAAGCTCGTGAGCCAGGCGGGTATCGGCGCGGTAGCTGCCGGCGTCACGAAGGCGCTTGCCGACGTCGTGCTGGTCAGCGGACACGACGGCGGAACGGGTGCGAGCCCGCTGAACTCGCTCAAACATGCAGGAACCCCGTGGGAGCTCGGTCTCGCTGAAACCCAGCAGACGCTGATGCTCAACGGCATGCGCGACCGCGTGGTCGTGCAGGTTGACGGTCAGATGAAGACGGGACGCGACGTCATCATCGGCGCGTTGCTCGGCGCCGAAGAATTCGGCTTTGCAACCGCACCGCTCGTGGTCTCTGGCTGCATCATGATGCGCGTGTGCCACCTTGACACGTGTCCGGTCGGTGTTGCGACGCAAAACCCAGAGCTACGTAAACGGTTCACCGGCAAGCCAGAGTTCGTGGTGAACTTCTTCGAGTTCTTGGCGCAAGAGGTTCGCGAGTACCTCGCTGAACTCGGCTTTCGTTCGATCGAAGAAGCCGTGGGTCGCGCCGAGGTTCTGGATGTCAACGGTGCGATTGAGCACTGGAAGGCCGACGGCCTTGACCTCAGCCCGATCCTGGTCGGCCCAGAATTTGCCGACGACGAGCCGCGCACCAACCGTGTGCAACAGAAACACGAACTTGAGACGCACTTTGACGTCGAACTGATCAAACAGGCCAACGGTGCGCTCGAGCGCGCTGAGGTCGTCACCATCGAGCTGCCAATTCGCAACACCGAGCGCGCAGTCGGCACAATGCTCGGCCACGAGGTCACCGTGCGTCACGGCCAGAACGGCCTTCCGACCGGCACTATCAACGTCAAGCTCACTGGAACCGCTGGGCAGTCGTTCGGTGCATTTCTGCCGAGCGGTATCACGCTGCGCCTCGAGGGCGACAGCAACGACTACGTCGGCAAGGGACTCTGCGGCGGCGAGATCGTCATCCGCCCGCACCGTGCGAGTGTGTTCACAGCGGAGAAGAACGTCATCGCGGGCAACGTGATCGGCTATGGCGCAACTCAGGGCAGCATGTTTTTACGCGGTGTCGTTGGCGAGCGCTTCCTCGTGCGTAACTCTGGGGCTACCGCGGTCGTCGAGGGTGTCGGTGATCATGCGCTCGAGTACATGACCGGTGGCCTCGCGGTGATTCTTGGTGGCACTGGCCGCAACCTCGGCGCCGGAATGTCGGGCGGAACGGCATACATTTTTGACCTCAAGCCAGAACGGGTGAACGCGGAGTCACGCTCGAGCGGAGAGCTCAGCCTTTTGCCCCTCGGTAGCGCTGACGTTGAGATTGTCACCGATCTGCTCAAGCGGCACCGTGCAGAAACTGATTCGGCGCTGGCTACGGCGATGCTCGAGAATCTGGACGACACCGTCGCGCGCTTCACCAAGGTGCTTCCACGTGACTACGCGGCGGTGCTCGCAACGCGCCAGTCCGCGCTCGACGAAGGACTAGACCCCGACGGCGAGACCGTCTGGACCAGAATTCTGGAGGTGACCGGTGGCTGACCCAAAGGGTTTCCTCAAGACGCAAGAGCGCGAGCTGCCGGCGCGTCGCCCCGTGGCGCTCCGCCTCATGGACTGGAAAGAGGTCTACGAGCAGGGCGATGCGGCGACGGTGCGTCGCCAAGCCGGTCGGTGCATGGACTGCGGCATCCCCTTCTGCCACCAGGGCTGTCCACTCGGCAACCTGATCCCGGAGTGGAACGACCTCGCTTGGCGCGGTGAGGGCCGTCAGGCAATCGAGCGACTTCACGCGACAAACAACTTCCCGGAATTTACCGGACGGCTCTGCCCAGCGCCGTGTGAGTCCTCGTGTGTGCTCGGCATAAATCAGCCGGCTGTGACCATCAAGAACGTCGAGGTTTCGATCATCGACGAGGCGTTCGCCAACGACTGGGTGCAACCGCACCCCCCGGAGCGACTGACCGGCAAGACGGTTGCCGTCGTTGGATCAGGGCCAGCCGGCCTTGCCGCCGCCCAGCAGCTGACGCGCGCCGGACACACTGTTGCCGTCTACGAGCGTGATGACCGCATCGGTGGCCTGCTTCGCTATGGAATTCCCGACTTCAAGATGGAGAAGAAGCACCTCGAGCGTCGGCTCACCCAAATGCAGGCGGAGGGAACGCGCTTCCGTGCTGGCGTCACCATCGGCGTCGACCTGACCTGGGAAGATCTACGGTCACGATACGACGCGGTCATCGTCTCGACGGGCGCCACGGTGCCCCGCGACCTTCCCGTTCCTGGACGCGATTTGCTCGGCGTGCACTTCGCGATGGACTACCTCGTACAGCAAAACAAGGTTGGCGCAGGCGACACCGTGCTCAACCAGATCAGCGCAGAAGGAAAGCACGTTGTTGTGCTCGGTGGTGGCGACACCGGTGCAGACTGCATCGGTACTGCGCACCGTCAGGGTGCCGTCTCGGTCACCAATCTCGCGATTGGCAAGCAGCCACCGCACGAGCGCCCAGAAGAGCAGCCGTGGCCGCTGTCGCCAACGCTGTTTGAGGTGCAGAGCGCTCACGAAGAGGGCGGGGAGCGGTTCTTTCTCGCCTCGACGGTCGAGTTCCTCAGCAATGACGCGGGCGAAGTGAGGGCAATACGGGTCGCGGAGACTGAATATCTCGGTGGACGTCGGGTGCCGAAGGCTGGCACAGAACGTGAAATTCCGGCCGACCTCGTGCTCCTCGCTCTTGGTTTCACCGGCGCCGAGGTTGACACCATCGACGCGCAGCTTCCCCTGCCGACCGATAGCAGAGGCAACATCGACCGCGGCCCGCGCTATGAGTCGAGCGAGTCAGGGGTGTTTGTGGCTGGCGATGCTGGACGCGGTCAGTCGCTGGTTGTCTGGGCAATTGCCGAAGGCCGTGCTGCGGCCTCGGCCGTTGATCGCTACCTTGAGGGAGAGACACAACTTCCCTTCCCGGTCAAGCCAACAGATCGAGCACTCGCGATCTGACATTCTGCTCGGCCTCTCCGGCCACATCACTCCTACTTTCACTACCACCACCTACCACCACTAGAAGGAACACATGAGACGCGCGAAAATCGTCGCAACACTCGGCCCGGCAACATCGAGCTATGACAACCTGCGAGCCATCATCGAGGCGGGTGTCGACGTCGCACGCATGAACCTCAGCCACGGCACCCACGCGGTGCACGAAGAGGTTTACGCCAACGTGCGAAAGGCAGCAGAAGACTCCGGACGAGCGGTCGCCGTTCTCGTCGACCTGCAGGGCCCAAAGATCCGGCTCGGCAAGTTCGAGAATGGACCGCACGAGCTCGAGGTTGGCGACATCTTCACGATCACCATCGATGAGGTTCTCGGCACGAAAGATCTTGTCGGCACGACCTATAAGGGCCTCCCTGGCGATGTCGCTCCCGGTGACTTCCTCCTCATCGATGACGGCAAGGTCAAAGTTGAGGTCGTCAAAGCAGACGATCGCAACGTCACGACCAAGGTAATTGTGGCGGGCGCCGTGTCGAACAATAAGGGCATCAACCTGCCCGGCGTTGCCGTCAACGTGCCAGCACTGTCAGAGAAAGATGAGGAGGACCTTCGCTGGGCGCTCAAGCTCGGTGTCGACCTCATCGCGCTCTCGTTCGTGCGCTCTGCCGACGACATCGTGCGCGTGCACGAGATCATGGAGGAAGAGGGCGTCAAGCTTCCGGTGATCGCGAAAATTGAGAAGCCGCAGGCCGTCGACAACCTTGAAGCGATCATTGACGCCTTCGATTCGATCATGGTCGCCCGAGGCGACTTGGGTGTTGAGCTGCCACTCGAGGCCGTACCGATCGTTCAGAAGCACGCCGTAGAGCTCGCCCGCCGCATGGCGAAGCCGGTTATCGTCGCGACGCAGATGCTCGAATCAATGATCTCGAGCCCGGTACCGACGCGCGCTGAGACCTCTGACGTTGCGAACGCTGTGCTTGACGGCGCCGATGCGGTCATGCTGAGTGGTGAGACAAGCGTCGGCGAATACCCGGTAATCACCGTTCAGACCATGGCGCGAATTATTACCTCCACCGAAGAACACGGCCTTGAGCGCATCCCTGCGCTCGGTACAAAGCCGCGCACGCAAGGCGGCGCAATCACCCTCGCGGCCGCCGACGTTGCCGACTTCGTCGACGCCAAGTTCGTGTGTGTCTTCACCGAGACCGGCGACGCGGCTCGACGCATGTCGCGCCTGCGATTCCGCATCCCAATGAAGGCGTTCACGCCGCACGAGGAAATCCGCCGTCGTACCGCGCTGTTCTGGGGCATTGAGACCTTCCTCGTCGACGCGGTCACTCACACCGATGCGATGTTCAAGCAGGTCGACGATACGCTCATGGGCAAAGGACTCGCGGAGGTCGGCGACAGAGTCGTAGTCATCTCCGGCTCACCTCCAGGGCTCGCCGGCTCGACCAACGACTTGCGCGTGCACGTGATCGGTGACGCGGCAAACGCGGTATCGCCCGCGTACGCGATGAAGGCTCAGTAGGCCCAGCGTACGTGGCAGAAGGGGTCGCTCTCGGCAGAGCGGCCTCTTCGCTGCGCGTTGGCCGCTGGGCGTGTCAGCTGACTACCGCAGCCCAGTAGGCAAGGAACGCGGCACCCGCCTCGTCGTGGACGAGGTCGCCCTCTGTGATGACGCGGTACGGCTTATCAAGAACGCCGTCGGAGGGTCGCACGTCGACATGAGCCACCTCGAAACCGATCGAGTGCGCGTAGTCGGCCATGAGGTAGTCGCTTCGAGAATCACCGACCGAACGCCACACGCTCGGCAGCGGGCCAAGGCTCTCAAAGTAGCTGATGGCGCGCTCCGCGCCACGATCCTTGTCGAGTCTCACCGATTCAACGTCGGTAGAGATGATGGTCGAGTCGATGCGCCACGGAAGCTCGCCGGCCGCATCAGGCACGGCTCGCTCGCCCATGCGAATGCCGAGGCCGAGGTCGACGGCGGTCGCGAATGCGGCGCTGTTCAGGCGTGCTTGCGCCTGATAGAAGTCGGCGGGAAGCGCATCCACCCGCTGTTCGATCGAAACCATCGCTCGCTTGGTATCGTCCCAGAACATCGAGTCATCAAATTCGCGGGCGTGCAGATCGCGCAGTCGGAGTGCGAACGCCTCTGGCACCCGAACACTGTCGTCGACGGCAATCTCGCCGAGGCCGGCAGAGGTCACTGGTGCCCAGGCTGCACCCTTCTCGAACACCCCGAACATTCGTGCCCCCGACTGAGCGAGCGCCGCGGCAAGACCGTGGGCGAGGAGGGGAGCAATCACCCGTTCGCGCACAAAGGCATCGGAACGGCCGGTGATGAAAGCGATCGGAACGCCAGTCGCGCACAGAGCAACAAGGTGTTCGAGAATGCTCGGGATCGCGATCGTGCGCGACACGGGACTCGCGATCGGTCCGTCGACGTCGAGGAGTAGGCCGAGGTCAAGAGGGGTTCGAAGCACCCTCCATGCTAGCTAGCTGTTGAGGCCGTCTTTGCCCATGAAGGGCACTCAGAGCACAGTCCAGATCAGCACTCCGGCGACAACCGGAAGCACAATTGCGAACGCCGCCATGATCTTGCCAGGTACGCGGTTGAACAGCAGAGCGATGATCGCGCACACGATGATGGTGATGACCAGGCCAGGGATGACGACCCATGAAGCAAAGAACACGATCGTTGCGATCACCCCAACGACGTCGCTCGTTGCCGCGAAAATGGCGAGGTATGCACCGCCGACGATCCAGACAACAAGCGCGATTGAGGCGATCAGGGCAATGGCGCCTGAGCGCAGCCCCGATCTCTTCGCGGGCTGTTCTGGTTCTGGCTCGGTCGCAGAGTCTGGGTTGTTTTCCATGCCGCCAATGTACTCGGCTGAGGCAACGTACACTCGAAAAAGTGATCACGTTCCCATACGAAGCCGCGGTAAAGACAGCGACGGGGGAGAAGGTCACCCTCGAGGGTCTGCGTCAGAAGGCGCTGCTGGTGGTCAACGTTGCATCCAAGTGCGGTATGACTCCCCAGTACGAGCAGCTCGAGCAGCTACAGCGCGAGTATGCGGAGCGCGGCTTGCAGGTCATCGCATTTCCATGCAATCAGTTCGCGGGGCAAGAGCCAGGCACCAACGCCCAAATTGCCGAGTTCTGCAGCATGACCTACGGCGTGACGTTTCCCGTGTTCGCCAAGATCAACGTGAATGGCAAGAAGAAGCACCCCGTCTTCGCAGCGCTGCGGCACCGCAGCGACGCAGCGGGCATCGACGGCCGAGTCAAGTGGAATTTCGAGAAATTTCTCGTCGCTCCGGGCGGCGAGGTCGTCGGTCGGTTTCGCTCGTCCGTGAAGCCAGACGACCCGAGCGTCGTGAACGCGATCGAGTCTGTACTGCCGAAGTAGCGGCCTACTCGTCGGCCAATCGGCCAGTCCAACGGGAGTACTTCACGGCGAGAAATGCCAGGCCGATAATGAAGCTCGCGATGCCAACGATGTAGCCAACAACGCCAACCACTCCCGCCGGCTCGCCGGGATTGATGAACGGATACGGGTACCACCCGGTGGCCGCGCCACGCACAAGGGTGAACGCGCACCACAGCAGAGGAAAGGCGATGGCCGGCCACACCCACTTCCACGCCAGTCGTGCGCGGCCGGTGGCGAACAGCC
>JANONY010000009.1:0-2503 GCA_031421055.1 Actinomycetes bacterium
GCTCCATGATCGCGCCGCTGATGCTCGGAGCGAGAGCTAAGTAGTCGTATGCGAGTTCCGGAAGAGTGTAGTCAGCCATGCCGCAAGTCTATCCCCGGGGCTGGGAGAGTGCTGGCGAGTCGCTGAACGCTCAGTGGTAAACGCGCTCAGTGGTCAACGCGCCACGTCGCATGCCAGCTCAGTCGTCGAGCAGGTCTGGCGGAAGGTTGGCATCCGTGCCAGGGATGCCGAGATCGAAAGCCTTCTTGTCTGCCATCGCGAGGAGGCGGCGGATGCGGCCAGCCACGGCATCCTTCGTCATCGGCGGGTCGGCATGGTGCCCAAGCTCGTCGAGGCTCGAGTCACGGAAACGCAGGCGCAAGTCACCGGCGTAGCGCAGATGCTCTGGCACATCGCCGTCGAGAATTTCGAGCGCGCGTTCGACGCGCGAGCATGCGGCGACGGCGGCCTGTGCTGAGCGACGGAGGTTGGCGTCGTCAAAGTTGACGAGCCGGTTGGCTGTTGCGCGCACTTCGCGGCGTTGACGCATTTCTTCCCAGACGGTGACGCTCGCGGTCGCACCCATGTGCACGAGCATGGCGCTGATCGCCTCGCCGTCACGAATCACCACTCGATGCACTCCACGCACTTCGCGAGCCTTGGCCGAGACGTGCAGGCGTCCAGCTGCCCCGACAAGCGCCATAGCGGCCTCGTTCGCTGGGCAGGTGACCTCCAGCGCTGCCGAGCGGCCCGGATCCGTCAGCGAGCCACTGGCGAGGAAAGCCCCGCGCCAGACAGCCGCGAGCTCTTCGCGCGAGCCCGTCGTCAGCCGGTTGGGCAAGCCTCGGATCGGGCGACGCCGAGCATCAAGAAGCCCGGTCTGTCGCGCGAGGGTTTCGCCACCGTCGAGCACCCGCACCAAGTACTGATTGGTGCGTCGAGTCGCGGACGCGGAAGCCGCCGCCGCTTCGCTGCGCACGCCGTAGAGCTCGGCAAGATCCTTTCGCACTCGGCGCACGATGGCCGGAGAGTCTAGTTCTGACTCGACGGCTATACGCCCAGAGATGACGTGCAGTCCACCGGAAAAACGCAGGATTGTGGCGAGCTCTGCCGCTCGAACCGTCGTCTTGCTGATCTCGAGACGAGCTAGCTCGTCTTTGACGTCGGCGGTGAGTGCCACGGGGTGATTCCTCTTTCTGCTACGGTGCGCCATTCGGGAGGCGCGGTTCACGGTGCGTCGTTCGACCATACTCGCCCCTGCGGGCGTGCGGCGACTGCTAGTCGTGGCCGAGACCACGATCGCGGGCTTACTCGCGACCGAGGTCGCGGTGCTTAGTGTTGACGGCGACCCCTGGTAGTGCGCGCAGTTGGATCGCCAATTCTTCAGCGACTGCGACCGAGCGGTGCTTTCCTCCCGTGCAGCCAATCGCAATCGTCGCGTGCCGCTTGTTCTCACGCTGATAGCCGGCCAGCACCGGCGCGAGCGCGGCGGCGTAGCCGGCAATGAACTCGCTCGCACCCTCCGCAGCCAAGACGTAGTCACGCACCACTTTGTCGAGTCCGGTATGGCCGCGCAGCGCTTGATCCCAGAACGGGTTGGGCAGAAAGCGGGCGTCTGCGACAAGGTCGGCATCGGTCGGCATCCCGTATTTGAAGCCGAAGCTCATCACGGTGATTTGCACCCCCGGCGCATCCTCTTCGGCGAACCGCTCCTGAATCGTCGTGGCGAGCTGGTGAATATTCAATTCAGACGTATCGATAACGATGTCACTCGACTCAAGCAGAGCCTGCATCCGGGTGCGCTCTTCTGCAATTCCGTCAAGCAGAGTGCCCTCACCCTGCAGTGGGTGTGGCCGGCGCACCGACTCAAACCGGCGCACGAGGGCGGAGTCTGTCGCGTCGAGAAAGAGCACGCGAATGTTGGCGTTTCGCCTCAGCTTCTCTACTGCCTCTTGAGCATCTGCGAACAACTTGCCGCCGCGCACGTCAACGACCGCGGCGATCTTTGGTAGTGAGCCGCCGGCGTGCTGGGCAAGCTCCGTGAGCGGCTTGAGCATTTGCGGCGGGAGGTTGTCGACCACATACCAGCCGAGGTCTTCTAGGGCGTTGCCGACTGTTGAGCGCCCCGCCCCAGACATGCCAGTGACGACCAGCAGTTCTTGCTTTTCCCCACGCCTCGGCATGCCATTTAGGATACGCGGCTTGAGTGCTACTTCTCTGAACGCAGGGCGTCTACCACCGCCGTGGCGAGCGCCGGTCCGATCCCCCGCACCTCGCTGATTGCGCCCGCATCGGCGGCGCGGAGGCGCGCCACTGATCCGAAGTGCTTGAGCAGTGCTTGCACGCGCGAAGGACCGAGGCCGGGGATGTCGGCGAGCACTGGTGCGACATCCGCCGAGCGCTTCTGCCTTTGGTAGCCAATCGCGAAGCGATGCGCCTCATCACGGATGCGCTGGAACAAAAACAGCGCGTCGCTATTGCGCGGCAAAATCACCGGGTAGTCGGAGTCGGGCAACCAGATTTC
>JANONY010000010.1:0-4919 GCA_031421055.1 Actinomycetes bacterium
CGGGCGCCGCGGCGCTGTACGAGTCATTTCCGGCCTGGTCGGCCGTGATGGAACAGGTGCCCTCTATGAGCGTCGTGATGGTGCCGCCACTGACAGTGCACACATCCGGAGTGTTGCTGGAGTAGGTGACGGTGAGAGCACTCGAAGCGGTCGCCGCTGCGGTGACCACGCTGCCGGCAGTAGTGCTTCCCTGGTTGGCAAACGTGATGGTTTGGGCAGTCTTGACCGAAGCCCGGAACGCCACCCAGTTGCTCGCCGCGGCAGCGGTGTCCCACGTGGCGGAGCTCGCGTTGTAATAGGCGAGCACCTTGTAGCAGTAATAGGCGTTGCTGGTTAGACCGGTCAGCGCGTAGCTAACGTCGGCCGGGAAGGATCCGAGAAGCACGGCATCTTCCGTTGCGGTGGTGGTTTCTGACTGCACAAAACCGCTTGTCGTAATCGAACCGAGTCCTGTGCACGCGCCAGAGGAGGAGTCGGTCGTGTACTGGAATTTGACCTTCGCGCCGTTGGCAATCTGGTTTGGGTCGACCGATCCATTGATCGTCGCCGTTGAAATCGTGACGTCGGTCGCCGCGGTGGTCGTCGCGGTTGGTAGAGCAGCGACTTCCGACGTGACGAAGCTGAGGATGTCGCCCTGGATTCCGTTCACCGATACCCGGTAGTAGAACACGGTGCCAGAGACAAGACCGGTGAGATCGCGGTACACCGCGTACGGCGTCGTCGCTGAAGTCGTGGTGCCGATCGTCGTGCTGGTTGCGCCCGCGAGAGTCGGGCTCGTACCGACCTCAAAGACGATGTTCTGCCCGGTCGTGCCGTTCGGGTCGATGAGGCCGTTGACCGTGGCCGTCGTGGTGGTGATCGAACTAGCCGGACTCGTGACGACTTCGATCGGCAATGGGTCGTTCACAGTGGTGTTCGTGGTGAGCACTGGCTCGCCACACGTGCCGCCCGCGTCTACGCGAGACAGCGTTGAACTGGTCGAGCCGACCGTCAGCGTGCCGATCGTCGCACTCGCCGTATTGCGATACTCGAACGTTCCGGTGCAGGTCGGTACCGTCATTTTGTACGTGATTGTTCGCACCGTTGGCGTGCCGACAGAGCCAGCAGGCACACTGAACGGGCCAGAGAAAATCAACGAATTCTGGCTGGTGGCCACAAGGCCGGGATCGGGGATCGTGACTCCGTTGTACTTGCCCGTGCCCGCCACAAACTCCAGCCCCGAGTCGCGTTTGTCAGTCACGGAGTCGACCGAGACTGCGGAGCCGGTATTGCTCAGGCTGATCGTGTACGACAGCGTCGTGTAACCGCCAGCAATCACAGTCGTGCTTGACACCGACTTAGTCACGGCGAGGTTGACCGTTGCGGCGCCAGGAGAAACAGCCGTGCTTGACAGGCTGCTGAGGTCGGTGTGCTTAGTTTGCGTGCCACTCGCAATTTGAGCGACCGGAATCACGCTCGCCGACGTAACGGCCGAGATACCCGTGATGCGAAAGGTGTACACCGCCGTGTAGAAATATTTGGTGCCGCTTGACACTGGGATGCGCAGCTGATTGGCGTAGCTCGCGATGAAGCTCCCGGAGTTTCGTGAGTTATTATTGTATAAAGACATCAGCGTGCTTTCGAGGCGCAGAGCGCCAGTCGGCCACGTCGAGCGGGCGGCTGGCGAGATCCAAATCATGCTGCCGTCAATGGAGTTGCCTGCGCCAACCGTGCCGCTGTTTCCCTGAACGGTAATGGTCATTGTCGAACCGATGGTCGATACCGCGGTAGTCGCGATACTGGTGACTTTGTTTGCCGCCGCCTTGATCGTCTCGCTCACCTTCGTGAACGAGAAGGTGCAGCTGTACAGTTCTGTCGCCCCGACCGTGCCCGGTTTGCCCGAGTACACGTGCACAACGTGCGACTGCGCCTTCGACGATGAAGCCGTCGCCTTGAGCATGAAGAACGCCGTGTTAGAGGAAGCAGCGGCGATGTCGCCCAGCAGCTGCTTGGCGTCGGCCGGGTTGGCGAGGCCAACCGTGCCGCCCGTGAAGGTGTCAAGCGACGCCCAGATGTTTGAGAGCGCGGCACTTCCACTGCGGTTCTCAACTTTGTACGAGACGTAGGCCGCATCGAGACTCTGACTCTGGCCGCTGTCAATGTAGAAAATCTTGCCGTGGCTCGCGGTAATGCGAACGTTGTTCTGATCGTCGGCAGCCGAGCCGAGGCAGCCGTTGGTGGCCGCTGCCACGGCGGCCTCGAATGAGGTTGGCACGAGGCCGCCGAGCACGACCGCAAGTAGCGCTAGTGCGGCGACGAGGAGGCGGCTGATGGCCGTTGCCGAGAGGCGCGTGCCGCGTTCGCCAACTGCGTGTTGTGTGGCCCCGTTGCGCTTCATGTCGTCTCCCGACGGTGCTCTACGGAGGCCACAGGAAGGCCTCAGTCGTAGGCTAGAACTGCAGCAAACTTGAGGGCGACACCCAGTAAGAGTGCCCCTCATTGGGGGCAAACCGATCTGTCTTCTATCACCGCGATCGGAGTCTGGCAAGCGCACAAAGCCCTCGTGGGCTTTGCGCCTTCGTATTGCGAACACTCTCCTCGCGAAACACGCAGAATGGAGAGATGACGACCACCTATACCCCCGGCGTGTGCAACATCGGGCCAGCAGAACGCCGCAGACGAGCACTCGGGGGGTGGTTGGGCTTGGGCGTCACGATTGTCACGCTCGTTCTATTCGTCGCATTTCAGGTGCCAGACCCGTGGCGCATCCTCATCGCTCTGCCAGTCGGCCTCAGCGCCAATGGCTTTCTGCAGTCGGCGATGCACTTCTGCGTCGGCTTCAGCATGCGCGGCCTCTACAACATGGGCGAGCAACTCGGCACAGAAGAAACTGTCATGAGCGCAGAGATGCGTCGCGCAGATCAGCGCAAAGGACTACAGATCATCGGGTACTCGATGCTCATTTCGGCTGCCGTCGTGGTGCTCGCGGTGCTGCTGCCGTAGCCCTCGACTACTACTTTCGGCGTAGTGCGGTTCGGCCGTTGGGTGGATGTGCGGATGGCTCGAATCAGCGAGCCTGAGTACATGACAACCACTGTGTTATCCACGACCAACCTGACCAAGGTCTACGGCAGCGGGTCCAACCGCTTCGAGGCGCTCAAAGGAATCACGCTCGCAATCGCCGAAGGCGAGTCGATAGCTATCGTCGGCAAGAGCGGATCGGGCAAGTCGACGCTCATGCACCTGCTCGCGCTGCTCGACGAGCCGACGACAGGCACGGTCGTCGTCGACGGCTCCGATGCCTCGACGCTGCGGCCCAAGCAACTGAACGCTCTGCGCAACCGCACCTTCGGCTTCGTCTTTCAGCAGTTCTTTCTTACCCCGACGGCGAGCGTGCTCGAGAATGTCATGCTGCCGATGACCATCGCCGGAGTGCGCACCGCAGAGCGGAAGCAGCGTGCCCATGCGGCCCTGACGCAACTCGAACTCGACGATAAGGCCGCCAATAAGGCGGTCAACCTCTCTGGCGGGCAGAAACAGCGCGCGGTTATCGCGCGTGCGCTGGTCAACAACCCACGGATCATATTCGCCGACGAACCGACAGGAAACCTTGACAGCGCAACGGGGGCGGCCGTCGAAGACATGCTCTTCAGCCTCAACCGCGACAACGGCATCACGCTCGTCGTCGTCACCCACGACGACGACCTGGCCGCACGCTGCGACCGTCGCGTCTACCTGCGCGACGGCGAAATAGTGAGCTCGCTCGAGAAGGGTGTCGCAGCATGAGAACCGTCGACATCATCCGCGCCGCCGTTCGCAACTCTTTTCGTAGTCGCCTTCGCACCTCGCTGACCGTGATCGCGATCTTCATCGGCGCGTTCACCCTCACCATCACCAACGGTCTTGGCACCGGAATCAACAACTACATCGAGACCCAGCTCGGCTCCATCGGCGCCGACGACGTCATGGCGGTCTCCAAGCCCGTCGAGGTCGCCGACCCCAGCAAGGGGCCGGCGAAGTACGACCCCGACGCCGCAGCTGAGGTCGCGGCGAACGGCCCTCCAGGGTCGACCGTCACCGCGATGACGGAGGACGACTTCGAGGTCATTCGCGCGATTGATGGTGTGAAATCTATTGAGCCGAGCGTGGCGGTTGGCCCTGATTTCATCCAGTACGACGGCGGTTCGAAGTATGAGCTCGGCGTGAGCCCGACGAGCGACGGCATCGCTGTAGTGTTGGTCGCCGGCGACGACTTCAACCCGCGAGCTTCGGAGTTCGAGCTCGTACTTCCGACCGACTACATCGAGCCGATGGGCTACAACAGCAATAAGGATGCAGTGGGCACGACAGTCACGATCGGCATAACCGACGCGCTCGGCGACCAGCACCTCGTAGAGGCAACAGTCGCTGGCGTGCAAGAGCCGTCGCTGTTCGGGTCGATGACCGTGCTCAACAATGCGCTGACGAACGAGCTGTACGACGTGCAGTCGACCGGGCTCCCGGCCGACAGTGCCGACGCCTACGCGAGTGGCGTGCTGCGCTTCGACCCGAGCATCGGCGTTGAAGCAATCGACGCGCTCAAGGCTGACCTGCTCGACGCCGGCTACGTCGCCGAGACCGTAGCTGACCAGCTCGGATCGATCACTGCGGTCATCGACGGGATTATCCTCGTGCTCAACGCGTTCGCGTTCATCGCGCTGCTCGCCGCCGGGTTCGGCATCATCAACACGCTGCTGATGAGTGTGCAGGAGCGCACGCGAGAGATTGGGCTGATGAAGGCAATGGGCATGAGCCGCGGACGCATCTTCGCGCTCTTCAGCCTCGAGGCGGTGTTCATCGGGTTCCTCGGAAGCGCGATCGGCGCGGTCGTCGCGATCGGTGTCGGCACGGCGATCAGCGGCGTGCTCTCCGGCGGGCTTCTCGCCGGCCTGGCCGGGCTG
>JANONY010000011.1:0-5600 GCA_031421055.1 Actinomycetes bacterium
CCTAGTACGAGAGGACCGGGATGGACGAACCTCTGGTGTGTCAGTTGTTCCGCCAGGAGCACCGCTGATTAGCTACGTTCGGAACGGATAACCGCTGAAAGCATCTAAGCGGGAAGCCGGCTTCAAGATGAGATTTCCATGGCTTAGGCCGAGAGACCCGCAGCTAGACTACTGCGTTGATAGGCTGGATGTGGAAGTGGGGACTAAAGACCCATGGAGCTGACCAGTACTAATAGGTCGATAAATTGATAACACACCATTCTTTTGAATGCGTTCCCGTTGAGGGAATGAGTATGTGCTTGCGTCCACTTTGTGGTTCCCGATATACGGTCGGGAATCAAAACAAGACACTGTCGCTATGCGACTTTGTCTTGTGCAACTAATGAGTATCTAATTAAATACAGTGCTTTAGTTCGACGATTCACGGGATGAATATCCTTAGTGTTTCGGCGGCCATAGCGAGAGGGAAACGCCCGGTTACATTCCGAACCCGGAAGCTAAGACTCTCTGCGCCGATGGTACTGCAGGGGAGACCCTGTGGGAGAGTAGGACACCGCCGGACTTCTTTGTAAAATGGCCACCCATTGATTTGGGTGGCCAGTTTGCTTTAACCCACGTCTGCCCCCGTGTGTCACAGCTGCACCCGCTCGATCGGGCGCGCTGGATACTCACGGGCGCAGAAGGTACGACTACTTGGAGGACTCATGAGCGACTCTGGCGATTTTCGCGGCCGGTCCAATGAGGGACGAGGCGACGGACGACCCGGCGATGGACGACCCGGCGACGGGCGACCAACGCGCCCGGACGGACAGCGTCCGCCGACGGGGCGTCCGAAAGACGCACGCCCGCCGCGGGCGAGTGACCGCAAACCGGGGGAACGCCCGACGCCCGATCGCTCGGCAGGGAATCGCTCTGAGCGCCAGGGCGAGACCGAAAAGCGACTGTGGACGAAGGGTGGCGCACCAGCACGCGGCGACAGTTCTGCCCGCGAGCGGGAGGTGCCGGAGGATCGCGACCCTTTCAACATCCGATCAGTTCGGACGCGGCATGACGATCCGGAGATTCCCGAGGGCGTCAAAGACAGCGACCTCGATCGCATCGCCCGCAACGAGTTGAAGACCCTCGCGAAAGACAACGCAGAGGGCGTCGCTCAACACCTGGTGATGGCGGCGCGGCTTATCGAAGACGACCCAGAACTCGCACACAGGCATGCATTATCAGCCGCGCGCCGCGCGGGTCGCATTGGGGTCGTGCGTGAGACTCTAGCGATCACCGCCTATGCCACGGGCGATTTTGCCCTCGCGCTTCGCGAGCTTCGCACCTACCGTCGCATCACCGGTCGCGACGACCAGTTGCCGATGATGGTCGACAGCGAACGAGGAGTTGGCCGGCCAGAGAAGGCACTGGAGCTTGGGCGGTCTGTGCCGAAGTCGACGCTGCCGGTGCCCGTGCAGGTCGAGCTCGCGATCGCGATGTCGGGGGCCAGACTCGATCTTGGGCAGCCGGAGGCGGCGCTGGTCGAACTCGAGATTCCGCAGCTTGACGCCTCCACGGCCTTCTCCTACAGTCCGGCGCTCTTTGAGTCGTACGCGTCCGTGCTCGAAGAGCTCGGTCGGGCCGAGGAGGCGGAGGAGTGGTACGCGCGCGCGGATGCCGCGGCCGAGGCGCTCGAGCGCGCTGAGCTTCCAGAGGGCGACGACACCGTCGAGGTCTACGAAGAAGAGCTCGAGCTGACCGACGACGCCGATCGGGTCGAGCCGGACGAGACCCCTGAACATTCCGAGACCGAGAGCACTAAAAATGCAGGTCAGGTCAATGACTAACGCAACTCTGCTCACCGGCTTCGACCTCATCCTCGCCGATCTCGATGGAGTGATCTACAAGGGCGCTGACGCGATCCCATTCGCGGTTGAGAGCATCAACGCCGCCGCTGCGGCAGGCACGCGCGTCGGCTACATCACGAATAACGCTTCGCGCACCGATGCTTCTGTGGCCGAACACCTCACCGGACTCGGCCTCACAGTCGCGCCAGAAGACGTCGTCACCTCGCCTCAGGCAGCGGTGCGGCTGCTAGCCGGGCTGGTCGAGGCCGGGTCGACGATTCTTGTCGTTGGCGGCGAAGGGCTGACCGTTGAGGTCGAGCGGGCCGGTTTCGTGGTCACGCGATCGGCGCTCGATTCGCCGGCGGCCGTGATTCAGGGATTCGCGCCGGAGGTCGGCTGGGTGCACCTAGCCGAGGCGGCGTTCGCTCTGCACGGCACCTCAGAGAAGTCCGGGATCCCGTGGGTCGCGACAAACACCGACTGGACCATTCCGGTGGCGAGAGGAACGGCACCGGGAAACGGCACGCTTGTCTCTGCGGTGCATACCGCCGTTGGGCGCTTGCCGCTCGTAGCGGGCAAACCAGAAGTGGCGATGTTCGAGCTCGCCGCCGCGAGGTTCGGCGCCCAGCGGGCTCTCGTGATCGGAGACCGACTTGACACCGACATCCTCGGGGCAAACCGTGCGGGCATGGCGTCGGTGCTCGTGCTCACGGGAATCGACCAAGCGAAGCAAGTGCTCGCCGCCGAGAAAGACCAGCGGCCGAACTATATTGTGAGCGATTTGCGCGAGCTGCACGAGCCGTACCCATCGACTCTCACCGAGACGCGTGACGATGGCACCGTGGTGACGACCGTCGGCACCGCCTCGGTCGCGCGCGCCGGCGAGAACCTCACCGTGCTCGATGCGGGCACGGCCATCGATCGGCTCCGTGCTGGGGCCGCGGCGATCTACGACTCCGGCATGCCTATTTACGGGTTGCGCGTGCCGGCGGAGTTGTACTCGTAGCGCCGCTTAGCAACACCCACGGCTATACTCAGGGCTACACTCAGAGTATGTCCAAAGTTATGGTTTCGATCCCCGACGATTTGCTTCGAGAGATCGATGCCGAAGCCGGGCGGCGGTCCACTTCTCGAAGCGCCCTGCTGGCCGCGGCGGCTCGGCGGGAGTTGTCTAGGCGCGATGTGGGCGAGCTCGAGGCGGCCGTCGCGCGTTCCCAAGAGCGGTTTCGTTCGGCGGGAAGTTTTGAGTCGGCCGACCTGATCCGTTCGTTTCGCGACTCTCGATGACCAGAGTGCTGGTTGACAGTTCTGTCGTCGTCAAGTGGTACCACGAAGAAGGCGAGTCAGAGGTCGATGCTGCCCGCGCCATCCTCTTTGCGCATGTTAGGGAAGAGATCGATCTGCACATTCTCGATCTTGCTCTCTACGAGGTTGGCAACGTGCTCACGCGGGCACTTCGGTGGGCTCCAGAAGCAGCGGCCGAGCAACTCTACGACCTCATTGCTATCACCGGATCACCGATCGGTTTCTCCGGTGAGTGGTTCTACTCGGCGGCCGAATTGAGCCACAAATACGGTCTCAGCTTTTACGATGCGGCTTGGGCGGCAACCGCCCAGGCGCTGTCGATGAGTTTCGTTACCTCTGACCGAGCGATTCAGCGCGCCGGCCTCGGCGAGAGTCCCGCCGTGTTCGTCGATCGCCTGAAGCTCCGGCTGTAGGTCGGATAGGCTTGAGCGCATGGATAGCGAGCCGACCGATGCTCTACTGTCGCGCCTCACGCTGATCGAAGACCAGCCGCTCGAGCAGCGAGCAGCGGCGTTCACCCAGGTGTACGACGAGTTGCAGACGGCGCTCGAGAACGCCGACTCGCCGCGCGCGCAGTGATGGGCCGAGTGTGACCTCTCGTCTCGATGCAGTGATGGGCCGAGCGTGACCTCTCGTCTCGATGCAGCGATGGCCGATCGCGGCCTCGTGAGGTCGCGTACGCAGGCCGCTCGACTCATAGCCGCCGGACTCGTCACTGTCGACGGCCAGCCCGCGGTGAAGGCCTCTGCGCAGGTTTCTGAGGCGCACTATATCGACATCGCCGAGCTGGACCACTATGTCAGCCGCGCCGCGCACAAGCTCAATGCTGCGCTCGACGCATTCGCAATACCTGTCTCTGACCGGCTTATTCTCGACGTCGGGGCCTCGACGGGTGGCTTCACGCAGGTGTTACTCGAGCGCGGGGCACGGCGCGTGATCGCGCTCGACGTCGGGCACGGCCAGCTCGCACCCACGATTCGGTCGGACTCCCGCGTAGCCGTGGTTGAAGGCCTCAACGCTCGCCTGCTCAATGCAGGTGTTCTCGCAGAACAATCGCGCATTTCCGAGGTCCCGAGCGTTGTGGTTGCTGATCTCTCCTTCATTTCGCTTCGGATGGTGCTGCCTGCACTGGTCGAGACGGTCGGCCTCGACGCCGACTTCGTGCTGCTGGTCAAGCCGCAGTTCGAGGTCGGGCGAACGGGCATTCGCGAGGGCGTCGTGCACTCCGCCGACCTGCGCGAAGACGCGGTGATGAACGTGCTGTGGGCAGCCTGGGATCTCGGGCTCGGTACGGCGGGCGTCATCCCCTCCCCAATCGTGGGAACAGCTGGCAACCGTGAGTATCTCGTGTGGTTGAGCGCGGTCGCGGGCGGCAATCCGACAGAATGGGTAGCGCAGGTTTCTGCGCTCAAGTGATAAGGCGGTGCCAGGGTGAGTACTGAGCGGCACATCCTTGTGGTCGCGCACACCGGCCGCGATGAGTCGCTCTCTGCGGCCATCGAAGTGTGTCGCCAGCTGATTGCGGCCGGGCTGACGCCCGTGCTCTCGCCCGACGACGTTGCCGACGTGCGCCGCGCCGCTCCAGACCTCGCGCCCACGACCGTACTTGGCGAAACGGTGATGACGGGCGACCTCGAACTTGTCGTTGTGCTCGGCGGGGATGGCACGATTCTTCGTGCCGCCGAAATTACGCGCGGTTGCTCGGCGCCTCTGCTCGGCGTCAACCTCGGGCACGTCGGATTTCTCGCTGAGAGTGAGCGCGAGAATCTGCCAGAGGCGGTCTCAAAAGTGCTCGCGCGCGACTACCTCGTCGAAGAACGTATGACGCTGAACGTGCGCGTGAAGGTCAACGCCGAGGTCGTGTTTGAGACCTGGGCGCTCAACGAGGCCAGCGTCGAGAAGGCGAGCCGAGAGCGCATGCTCGAAGTGGTGCTCGAGATCGACGGGCGCCCGCTGTCGTCGTTCGGATGTGATGGCGTCGTCATGGCGACCCCAACCGGATCCACCGCGTACGCATTCTCGGCCGGCGGTCCGGTGGTTTGGCCGAGTGTCGATGCGCTTCTGCTCGTGCCGCTCAGCGCACACGCGCTGTTCGCAAAGCCCCTCGTGGTCGGCCCGAACTCGGCGCTTGCCGTCGAGCTGCTCGACCGCACGCAGGGCACCGGCGTACTCAACTGCGACGGGCGCCGCACCTTCGACCTGCCGCGTGGCGCGCGCGTGGTTGTGCGCCGCTCGACGACCCCGGTTCGGCTTGCCCGCATTACGCAGGGCGCTTTCGTCGATCGCCTCGTCAATAAGTACAACCTGGCGGTCACAGGATGGCTCGGCCCGCAGGACGACGAGGCGCAGCGTTGATCGAAGAGATTTCCATCCGCAATCTGGGAGTCATCGGCGAGGCTCGGCTGCCGCTCGGTGCCGGGTTCACCGCAATCACGGGTGAGACCGGTGCGGGCAAGACGATGGTGGTCACGG
>JANONY010000012.1:0-13657 GCA_031421055.1 Actinomycetes bacterium
ATTCAGCCATGGCTGATCGATGGCGATAAATGACATCCACTGCTCGAGATTGCCGCCGAACTGTTTGAGCTCGTGGGCGCCCATCCCGAGCGACTCGACCACGAGATCCCGCAATTCGGTCAATGTCGGCATGGATGAACTGATCGCCCTGGAAAATCCGGAGCCGAGCACCACAGCGTGGGTGTGTCCATCGGGGTCAGTCACGGCATGAGGCTATCGCACAAGCGCGGGCGGTCAGATGAAGACGTTGTCTCGTTCACCGGGACTTGCCCCCGGGTGTAGTCGATCGCGTAGTCAGCGGGCAAAGAAAAGGCCCTGATCGATGACCAAGGCCTTTTATCTATTTTGTTGCGGGGACAGGATTTGAACCTGCGACCTCTGGGTTATGAGCCCAGCGAGCTACCGAACTGCTCCACCCCGCGTTACAAAATCAAGCTTAGCACGTTAGATTGTTGCTCATGGATGCGGTGCAGGTTGCAGAGCTGTGGGCTGGCAAGGCCGATCCCATCCTGCCCAGCGTGTCGCTGAACCGCACCCTCGGATTCTGGACCGGCTTGGGCTTCTCCACCGGCCTCTGGGAAGACGACGAAGGCTACGCGTGGGTGTTCCCTGGCAACGACAGCAACTCGGGCATCCACATCGACTACTCCCTCACCGAAGACCACAACCCGTTTCTTTTCATGGGCATGGCTTACCTCACTGTCGCTGACGTCGACGCCATCTACGACGCCGTGGCGAGCGCAGGCGTGGCGGACGAGGCGCTCGACGACGAGGGCATGTTCCGCCGCAGCACGCGCGAGTTACGAGAGCAGTGGGAGCTCGGTGGGTCTCTCGCGCGCTACACGAGGCCGATCAATCAGTCGTGGGGCAAGCGTGAAATCGCCCTCTTTGACCCAGACAACAATCTGATCCGCATCGGCTCCTCGATGTGAGTATTCTCGGCACTATGACACTGCGTCGCTCTGCCGCCACCGTTTTTCTCGCTTCCGGACTGGTTCTGGCCATGACGGGCTGCGTCCCCACGCCCGCTCCAACGAGCCCTGCTCCAGACGGATCGACGCCGACACCGACCGCAGTCGAGGAGACGCCCGTAGTCGAGGAGCCGATAGGCCTGAGCGCAAGCGACATCGACAACATCGTTGCCGCGCTCGACACGGACAACACTGCGGCGATCGAGGGCTACCTCGCCGACAAGGTCAACTTCATCCTTGCCGCGACCGAGTGCTGCGGTCTCGTCACGCCGGCCGAGGCCATTTCCAACCTTGCGTACGTCGGTGATGCAGCGTCGCCGTGGACCGCGACGCCCGAAACGACAGTGAACACCTACCGCGCGGGCTTCTACGTCGACTCCTTCCCGGCAGGCGCGCTCGTGTTCTCCTCGGCAGACGCCGACCCGTACGTGATCAGCTTCGTTGTCATTGGCGACCACATCACGCAGATCTTTATCAGCAACGCCGCCACGATGCTCTCGTAGTTGGCGGGCTCGAACGGCGTCTGGGTGTACTCGGCTACGGCGAGGCTGCGATAGCTCGCTCCAGTGCAGCGATGAGTCGCTTATCGGCCTCCGCTGCCTTGACGAGATCGTTTTCGGCATAGGCGGCGGTGCGGTCGGCGAGAGCCTTCTTGGCGTCAGCCAAAGCGACGGCCAAAACGGAGCCAGTGCCTGGGTCGGTCGGCTCGGCGGTCGGCGTGCCCGTGCCAGTTGGCGTCGGGCTCGCGGTCGCTCCACCGTCACCGGCGTTCGCCCCGGAGTCTCCGCCGAAGATCTCATCAAGCGCCTCGTCGAGGGTGTCCTTGAACGCGATCTTGTCGCCGAAACCGACGAGCACCTTGCGCAGCAGCGGAAAACTCGTCTCCGACGTCGAACGCACATATACCGGCTGTACGTACAGCAGCCCGCCACCAACCGGCAGCGTCAGCAGGTTGCCGAGCGCCAAGGTGGTCTGGTTTTGCTCAAGCAGGTTGAGGTCAAACGCGACGTCTGGGTCGGTGGTGAACGCGGACTGCACTTGGCCGGGGCCCGGCACGGTGTCTTGCGTCGGCAGGGTGAGCAGGCGCAGCTTCCCATAATTTTCACCTGGATCAGAACTGACCGCCAGGTACCCAGAGAGCACGCTGCTGCTCGAACCAGCGCTCGCGCGCGGAATGTAGGTCGAGTACAGAGTGAACTCGGGAGCCTCGGTACCCGGCACCTGCATGGTGAGGTAGTACGGCGGCTGCAGCGCGGCGACAGCGGCAGGCTCGGTCGGGTCGTTGGGCGTGATCCACTGGTTGTCGCTCGAGTAGAAGCTGTCGGCGTCGGTCACATGGTACGAACCGAGGATAGCCCGCTGCACCTTGAACAGGTCGGCCGGGTAGCGCACGTGGTCGAGCAGCTCTGCACTCATCTTTGACATCGGCTCGACGGTCGATGGAAAGATCTTCTGCCAGGTCTTGAGGATCGGGTCTTTGTCATCCCAGGCAAAAAGGGTGACGCTTCCGTCGTAGGCATTGACGGTCGCCTTGACCGAGTTGCGGATGTAGTTGACGTCGTCGATCGCATACGGCGGCGCGGTCGTATAAGTGTCGGCAATCGCGGTCGACAGTTGCTCGATGTGCGAGTACGGGTAGCTGGCCGTCGTTGTATAGCCGTCGACGATCCACACGAGGTCGCCGTTGACGACGGCGGGGTAGGTGTCGGTGTCGAGCGTCAGGTACGGGGCGACCTTGGCTACGCGCTCGATCGGGTCGCGATCGTAGAGAACCTGTGACTCGTCGGTGACGCCCTCAGAGAGGAAGATCTGCTCGGACTGGAACTTGATGGCGTAAACGAGCTTCTTGAAGGCGTTGTCGAGAACTGGTCCGCCGTTGCCGGCAAACGTGGTCGTGGTGTTCGACGAATTTTCGTCGTCACCGGAGGGGTAGTCGAGCTCGATCGCCTTATTGCCCTCTGGCGCTCCAACGATGGAGTAGGTAGGCGACCTTTCGCCGAAGTAGACGCGCGGCTCAAACTCGCCGAGGTCGCCCGTGCTTGGGATGCCTGACTCGAGGAACACCGGCTGGCCGTCAGAGGTGCGCTGGTTGCCGTACGCCGCCACGAGACCGTAGCCGTGCGTGTAGACGAGGGTGTTGTTGTACCAGGTCTGGGAGTCGCCGAGGCCGGCTTGATCGAGCTCACGCACGGCGAGCACGGTGTCTTGGGTCTTGCCGTCGATCTCGTAACGGTCGACGTCAAGGTGGTCGACGAACTGGTAGTACTGCTTGAACCGCTCGAGCTGCGCGAAAGAATCGGTCACAAGCGCTGGATCGATGATGCGAATGTTGGCAGTCGTCTCGGCGTCTTCGCGCAGGGCGCCAGCCTCGGCATCCGTCGTCGCGTTGTACTGCGTCACAATCGTGTCGGCGACGCCGAAGGCATCGCGCGTTGCTGCAATGCTTCGATCGATGTATTCGGCTTCAAGTTCGCGCGCGTTCGGGTCGACCGTAAAGCGCTGGACAACCCACGGATAGGCACCGCCGACGATGATGCCGCTCACTAGCAACAGGGCGGTTCCAATGACCGAGATGCGCCAGCGACCGATGATCGCCGTAACGACGAAAAGCAGGGCAACTAGTGCCGCGATGCCGGCGAGAATCGCGCGGCCGGGGATGAGCGCGTTCGCCTCCGCATAGCCGGCACCGGTGGTGAGGAAGCCGGCACTCTCGTTGATGAGCGTTGTGTACTGGTCGAGCCAGATGGTCACGGCCCACAGCCCGATATACAGGGCAGCCGTCAGCGCGAGCTGCACGCGCGCCCCGCGGGAGATACGCACATCGCGGCCCGTGACGCGAATTGCTCCGTAGAGGTAGCTCGTGGCTGCCGAAGCGATGAGCGCGATCAGCACGACCGCCGAGGCAAAGCCAACGACGCCGAGATAGAAAGGCAATTCAAAAACGTAGAACGAAATGTCGAGGCCAAACTGCGGATCGACCTCGCCGAAACTCGTGCGGTTGAGATACTGCAGAACCACGCTCCAACGGGTGGCTGCCGATACCCCGGCAAAAACGCCGAGCACGAGCGGGATGCCGAACATCGCCAAGCGGCGAAGCGGCTCGATCACCTGCTGGTAGCGGTCGAGCTGCGAATTAAGTCGCGCGTACACGGGGCGGGAGCGAAACGCGATCTCGATGCTCAGCCATACCGGAATGGCCATGCCGAAGAATCCGACGAGGAACATTGCAGCGGTCGCCGTCCACTGCGTGGTGAGAATGTTGAGGAAGCCGAGCTGATCGAACCACAGCACGTCGGCATACAGGCCGGAGAACAGGAAGAAGGCCGCAACGAGGGCCGCGACAATCACCGCCGTGACAGTGAGTGCTGCTCTCGTGCGACTGGTTGGTTGCTGCTGCGTATTCGTCAAGCGATTGCTCCTGGCCGTTGTTGGTGTTCGGTCACATCGTAGGTGGTCGTACTGGTCTTTTGCTTGAGAGTCGCGTGTTGGGTGCTCACTCGGTCGAGCAGCGCGGCAGCAGGCTCGTGCCGGCGCCGGAGGCGAGCGTGGTCAGAACGCTCACCGAGTCAGCGAGCGTGCCAACCGCGTAGATGTCGAGACCGTCAGGCACGTTCGCGTTAATGAGGTCTTTGCAGTTCGAGGCGGGGAGCAAGAAGTAGTTCGCGCCAGCGTTTTTCGCCCCGTAGAGCTTCTGGGTTACTCCCCCGATCGGGCCGATCACGCCGTCTGCCGAGATCGTGCCGGTGCCGGCAACGGCGAGCCCGCCGTTGAGCGAACCGGGGGTCAGCTTGTCGATGATCGCGAGCGCGAAGATTTGGCCAGCGCTAGGCCCACCGACGTCGCTCAACTGCACGGTGACTTCGAACGGGAAGACGTACTCGGCCGCCAGCTGCACACCGATGACGGGCTCGGGCGTCTCGCCGTCACTCAGCACAGGGGTGATCGATACATCGGTCGGAGTACCGTCACGGTCAACCGTTATAGTGATCGGCTGCTCTGTGCCGTTTACCGCGATGAGCGCACGAAGGGCACCCGCATCGGTCACCTCTTCGCCATTCGCCGAAGTGATGACGTCGCCCTCGAGCAGCACGTCGGCCGCTGGCGCACCCTCGACAGTTGCGAGCACCGAGAGCTTGCTCGAGTACTCGTAGCCCATCGCCGACAGCGCAGCCGCAATTGCGGCTTGCTGCGACTCACGCATCTGAGCCGCGCCGATCTCCGCGGACTCTTCGGAGGTCTCACCGTCAGGGAAAGCCAGGTCGAGTGCGATCGCGTCGTTGCTCGGATCAAGCGCCGCGACGGCGACTTCGAGCCATGAGGCCGGATCCTGTCTGTCGCCAATGGTACTGACGGTCAACATCGTGAGCGATCCCGTGGTCGGATAGATCTGCTGCGATGGAATGTCGATGAACGATACGGTGTCGCCCTCGACCTCGAGAGTGCCCAGAGTGTCAAACGAGGGGCCGGGCTTCTCGATCACGTAGTCCGAGGGCAAGAACGCGAGAACGCCGAGGCCGATCGTGAGCGCCGAGATGAGTCCCCAGCCGATCCATCCCCCGGCGAAGCCGCGGCGTCGATCGCCCGGGTTATTCTCGGTGTAGTACGCCACCGTCATCCTTCGTCGCAGTCAGGCAAGCACACGTTCACTGTGGTGTTCGCCACAGGCGCAGACCCGCGCGCCCCAGCATAGGTCAAAACCCAGCGACCGCAGATTGCAGAGCGCTAGCGTTGAGACCATGGACGACGAGCCGCGCGATACGCCGGAGGACGACTTTAGAGAAATGCTGCGTGAGTTTCTCTCTGGCAACGGCGAGTTGGATCCCGCGAAGCTCGCGAGCGCCGCCGGACTGCCCAACGATCCAGAGCTGGTGTCCCAGCTGATCAGCCAATTGCAGAGCGCTTTGCAATCAAGCGAAGAGGGGGTGAACTGGGGGCTCGCGCTCGACCAAGCAACCGCCCTAGCCGGGAGGTCAAGCGTCGTCTCGCTGCCTGCAGAGCGATCGCAGCTCGAGCAGGCTTTTCACGTGGCCTCGCTCTGGCTCGCGGAATCCACCGACATCTCTGAATTGACGGTAGCGCCGCGCCTCATCAGCCGCACCGAGTGGGTGACCGCGACGATGCCGATCTGGACCCAGCTGGCAGAACCGGTCGCGACGAGCATCGCCAACGCACTGACCGGTGTGCTCGAAGAGCAGGCGCCGGCCGAGTTCGAGGGCATGATGGCCAACGCGAGCCAGCTCATGCGCAACGTCGGTGGCACTCTCTTTGCCATGCAACTCGGACAGGTGGTCGGCCAGCTCTCGAGCGAGGTGGTCAGCGGCGGCGACATCGGAATCCCACTCATCGGCCTTGCAGACGTTGGGCTCGGCGGCGTGGGGGTCGGCGGCGTGGGGCTTGATGACAGCGCACCGCAGGCGATCATGATCCCGCAAAACGTCGCGGCGTTCGGAGCCGGACTCGACATTCCGATCGATCAAGTGCAGCTCTACCTCGCAGTGCGAGAGCTCGCGCACGCACGGCTATTTCGGCACGCCAAGTGGCTACGCCTACAGCTGTTGTCATCGATCACCGAATTCGCACGAGGAATTCGCATCGACACCGAGCGCCTCGAAGCGCTCGCGGGAGAGCTCGACCCGAGCAAACCAGAAGAGCTGCGCGCTGCCCTCTCCAGCGGCGCGCTCATTCCGCCAAAAACCGATGAGCAGCTCGCGGCGCTCGCTCGACTCGAGACCACTCTCGCGCTCGTCGAGGGGTGGGTGGATGTTGTGACCGCCCAGTCGACTTCGCGCCTTCCAAAGAGTGCCGCGATCGCCGAGACCGTGCGCCGACGCCGCGCCGCCGGCGGTCCAGCCGAATCGGCGTTCGCGACACTGGTTGGCCTCGAGCTGCGCCCACGCCGGCTGCGTGAGGCAGCCGCGATGTGGCAACAGATCACTGACGCCGTCGGAGCCGAGGCCCGCGACGCCCTGTGGCAGCATCCGGATGTCGTGCCAACCGCCGACGACGTGACTGATCCGACCGCACTATTGGCCCGCCTTCGCGGCGGAACCGCCCCGCCCGATGACGTCGACCAGGCCATCGAAGACCTGCTCAACGACACCGGCACCGATCGGCCAACCGAAGAGTAGCGCGATGCTGTGGAAGCGCCGCTCTGGCTGAGCCCTGCCGTGCCACCATCGCCGCATGGTTCTTCGACTCAACCCACAGCTCCCCGTCGTGTGGCGCACACCGACGAGCATGCAGTTCGGGGTGAGCACCCCGCCCGTCGTACTCAACGATCTCGACCTCGCGACAGAGAAACTGATCGCCGCACTCTCGTCTGGCATCTCGCGTTCTGGCCTCGGCATGATCGGGCGCTCGGCCGGGGCAAGCGACGCGCAGATCGACGCGCTGCTCGACCACCTAGCCCCCGTGTTGCTTCAGCCGCCGCGGGTGCAGCACTCGACCGTGGTCGTGACTGGCGTCGGGCGACTCGCCGACCGCACGGTGGCCGTGCTCGCCGCGGCCGGAACGCCCGTGGTCGTCGCGAGAACCCCCGACGAGGCAGAGCGCGCCTCGTGCACCCTCGCCATCGCGATTGGGCACTTCGTGCTCGACCCCGGCTACTACGGCCTGTGGCTTCGTCGCGATCTGCCGCACCTGCCGGTCGTACTTGGCGACAGCTCGGTTGCGGTCGGACCCTTCATTGAGCCGGGCAGCACCGCGTGCCTGTACTGCCTGCAGCGGCACGCGAACGACGCCGACTCGGCGTGGCCAGCCATCGCGTCCCAACTGTGGGGGCGGCGAAGCGCGCTCGACACCGAGCTCGTCGCGAGCGAGGTGGCCGCGATTGTGGCGCGGTTCGCGCTCGCGCGGTTGCAGGGGGATGCCGCGTCGGCATCCGGTCAGCTCGTCATTGACGGCGCGACCGGGCAGCAGTCGCGACGCGACTTTGCCGTGCACCCGGATTGTGGTTGCCTCGAACTCGCGACGCCACGCGGTGAAGCTCAGCGCTAGTCGTCAGCGCCTAAAGTCAGCGCTCAAGGTCAGCAAGAAAGCGGCTCGGCCGGCGCTGCCCCGAGGAGGACTGCCCCGACGAGCTCTTGGCCCACGATAGGCACAGGCGTGTGCGCGCGCGGGTGACACCGACATAGAGCAAGCGGCGCTCTTCGTCGATTGCCGCCTCATCCTTTGCGTAGCTGATCGGAAGCAGGCCCTCGCTGAGCCCCGCGATGTAGACCGAGTCCCACTCGAGTCCCTTTGCAGCGTGGATGGTCGAGAGCGTGACGGCAGAGCGGGAGGGCTCGTGCTGCCCGGCCTGACGCTCGAACAAGTCGTCGACGAAGTCGCGCAAGCCGGTCGCGGGCGCCGCCTGCTCTGCGAGCGTCATCACGGCGTTGAGCGAGTCCCACCGATCGCGGACCGCGCCACGCACCTCTGGGGCCTCCTGCGTCCAGCCAAGCGAGCGAAGCACGTCGCTCACGGTCTTGAACAGCGGCTCGCTTGCCGTCGTCACCGAGGCCCCCCTCAGCAGCATGAGTGCTTGCTTGATCTCTGGAAGGTCGAAGAAGCGAGTTGCGTTGCGTAGCCGAAAGCTCACGCCAGCGTCGCCGAGCGCCGCCTCGATCGCGGTGCCCTGCACGTTGATGCGGTAGAGCACGGCGATGTTTTCGGCCGCAGTTCCGGCCGCGATTTCGGCGACGATGGCGTTCGCGATCGAACGCGCCTCTGCGCTGTCGTTGTGTGCTGCGTGCACCTCGGGCGCCGGTGCTCTCTGCTGCTCGCCCTGCTGCCCGCCCTGCTGCCCGCCCTGTTGGTTGGCATGCTGGTTGGCCTGTTGCTTGGCATCGGCGGCGTGCAGCGAGAGCGCGCCAGGTCGACCACGCATGAGGCGATTGGCCACGTCGATGATCGGTGGCGTCGAGCGATAGTTCTGCTCAAGCCGCACCACAACGGCGTCGTCGTGCTCTGCCGCGAAGCCCAAGAGGTAGTCGGGGCTTGCCCCGGCGAACGAGTAGATCGTCTGGCTCGCATCGCCGACGACGCACACGTCGTTTCGCTCGCCGAGCCACAGGGTGAGCAGGTCATGCTGGAGGGGCGAGACGTCTTGATACTCGTCGACGACAAAGAAGCGGTACTGCTCACGCACCTGCTGCGCGACGCGCGGCTCTACCTCGATCATGCCTGCCGCGGCGAGCAGCACGTCTTCAAAGTCGAGCTGCCGACGATCGTCTTTGAGGTTCTCGTAGGCCTGCTGAAGATCCGTGACCTTCTCGATCGTGAGCGTCGGCGGCAGCGCACGGCCGCTCGCGGCGTATTGCTCAATGCTCAGGCGCGAGACCTTGCGCCATTCGATTTCGGCCGCCGCGTCGCGCAGCGTCGCCGTATCGAGTTTGAGCCGGACTGTGTCTGCGGCGTGCGCGAGCAGCCGCCCCTTGCTCTCGAGCAGCTTTGGCATCGTGCCGCCGACCACTTGCGGCCAAAAAAAGTTCAATTGCGCGAGGGCGGATGCGTGAAAAGTACGCGCGGCGACTCCGCTCGCCCCGAGGGTTCGCAGTCGCGCCCGTAGCTCTCCGGCCGCGCGAGTGGTGAAGGTCAGCGCCATAACACGGCCGGGCGGATACACGCCGCTCGCGACTCCGTACGCGATGCGGTGGGTGATGGCTCTGGTCTTGCCCGTGCCAGCGCCCGCGAGCATGCACACCGGACCAAGCAGCGCCTCAGCCGCCTCCCGCTGCTGCTCGTCAAGCCCATCGAGCAGGTGCTCTGGGCTGGTCGCACTCACGCTGGTGCCTGATCGAGAGGGCCGCCGTACCACTCCTCGATGATCGCGCGCGCGATGCTCGTAGGGCCAGGCAAGCGGATCTCGTCAACCGAGGCGTGCAACTCCGCGCGCGAAAACCACCGAAGGTCAACGATCTCGACGCCGTCTGGCACAAGCTCACTCTCGGCCGAGTCGTCGACGCGCGCCATGAATCCGAGCATGAGGGACGCCGGAAACGGCCACGGCTGCGAACCAAGGTAGCGCGGCTCGGTGACTCGCACGCCAGACTCCTCGAACACCTCGCGGGCAACGGCGGCCTCAAGTGACTCGCCTGGCTCGACGAAGCCAGCGAGCAACGAGAACCGATTGCTCTCCCACTGCGTGTTGGAGCCGAGCAAGAGCCGATCGTCACGGTCAAGAACACCGACGATGATCGCCATGTCGGTGCGAGGAAAGTGCTCGACGCCAGACTCGTCGAGTAACACCCAGCCGGCTTTGCCCGGGGTCGTCGCCGAACCACTGCGCGGAGAGAAGCGGCTCGACGCGTGCCAATTGGTTATCGCAAGTGCCTGTGCGAGCACGCTCGCGTCGTGGCGTGAGAGCGAGCCGCCGATGCTGCGCAAATCGCCCCACTCGCCGACTAAGCCGTGGTCGGCCCCCACCACCGCGACGAACAGCGCGATGCCGTCGGCGACCGAGCGACCGAGGTAGACCAGCAGCTCTGCTCGCGGCTCCCGATCGAGGTAGGCGATCGACGACGGCGACGAGAGCAACGCAGTGCCGCGATGAAGGGCGATAAAGCGGGTGTCGGAGCCGGCGCGCAGGGCGGCTATCGCATCCTCGTTCTCGCGGGTCAGGTAGTCGCGGTCAATCGAGTTCGCCGCGAGCGGGAGGCGCGCGATGAAAGATTCCGACATTTATGAGACCGATCAGAAGTGCGTGGCGTGCGGCGATTGGCGAGCTGAGGCAACCTACCCTGAGTGGTATGTCCAGATCCCATCTCACTCTAGCCGCGCTCGCCACCGCGGCTGTCGACGGCCTTGACCTGGCCTCGACGACGAGTTTTGGGGCTGGAGGCGACGACCAGTTTGATTCAGCACTGTTGACCGGGCGCGACGGTCGGCACTTCGTGATCCGGGTGCCACGCAACGAGCGAGCGGAGGCCGAGCAATCTGCCGACCTCGTCGCGCTTCGGGCGCTCGGCCAGGGCATCCGTTCGCGACTGCCTTTTTCGGTCTCGACTTTCATCGGTCAGACCCCAATCTCTGGCACGCGCGCCATCGTCTACGAATTCGTGTACGGCACGAAGGCACGCTTCGACCAGCTCGATGTTGGCACCGAGGGGCTCTCTGCCTCGATTGGTCGGGCGATTGGCGCGATCCACTCTCTACCGACGAGTTTCGTCGCCGACGCAGGATTGCCGGTTCTCACCGCCATTGAGTGCCTGCGCGAGGCGGTCACCGTCATGGATCGCGCAGCGAGCACCTTGCTCGTGCCTGCGGCCCTACTCGGGCGCTGGGAACGCGCCATGGAAGACGCCCAGTTGTGGCAGTTCGCCCCTACCGTGATCAACGGAGCCCTCGGCGCCGAGTCTTTCCTGACCGCCAACGGCGACGCCGCTCACGAAGTCGCTGGCGTGCTCGGATGGCACGAACTGCGAGTCGGTGACCCCGCAAGAGACCTGTCGTGGCTGGTTGCCGCTGGGCCGGATGTGGTGGCAAGCGCGCTCGGCGCCTACGGTCGCGCCAACCGAACCCACGATCGGCTCGTGGCCGACCGCGCAAAGCTCTACGCAGAACTCGACGTCGCGCGGTGGCTGTTGCACGGCACCCAGTTGCGCAGCAGCGAAATCGTCGAGGACGCCGTGAGTATGCTCAGCGGCATCGTTGACGAAATCGAGAACGACATGATGTCGGGTCTCGCCCACGGTGGGCGCGCTAGCTAAGCGAACGCCGCCCGCCAGCGTTCGAGCAGCTCGGCCTCGCTGAACAGGCGTTCAGGCACGATCACCGTGTCGTCGGCGACAAAGTAGAAGGCGGCATCAATCGCCGCTGGATCGATGTCTTTCCAGCGCGCATACGCGAGGCGGTAGAGCGCGAGCTGCAGTTGCTTCTGCTCGAGATCTGCGGCGTCTTTCGGCGCCGCGCCGGTCTTCCAGTCGATCACCTCCCAGCGCCCACCCTCGAGCTCGTACACCGCGTCGATCTTGCAAATGATGATGTGGCCGTCGAAAGGCAGGTGAATCTCACGCTCCACCTCGACCGGCCGCCGCGCTGCCCATGGCGAGGCGTTAAAGGTCGCCTTGAGCGTTTCAAGTTGCTCCAGTTCGGCCGATTCATCAACCTCGTCTAGCTCTGTCACAAGCGCGTCGATCACCTCGGTGGCGCCCGCAGCGCCGAAACGCTCTTCGACCCAGGAGTGAAAGAGCGTGCCGAGCCGCGTTGCGCGGTAGGGGCGCTGAGGCATCGGTCGGCGAAGGGAGGCGGCGACACTAGCCGGGTCAGAGACGAAATCCTTGAACCGCGACGCTGGAATGCGCGTCGGCAACTCAACCACTTCGCTCGCCGCGAGTCGACGGCGGCGCTCTTCGAGCAGCACGTCGAGATCGCCCTGCCACGCACCGGCCGAGCCTGGGGTCGCGGATTGCACCTTGGTCGCCGCCCAGCTGACGGCGGCACGGCGACCGCCGAGCGGATCCAGCGGCCAGATAATCTCGTTCGCCGCGTGTTCGATCGGGTTGGCCTCAAACTCGCTCGAGCGTGGCAACTCGCCGAGCACGCCGTCGCCTGCGAGCTCGCGCAGAAACACGCTCGGCATGCGCGACTTTGACTGCGTCGCCCAAAACGAGCTTGTGACCAGCAGCGAGTGCCGTGCTCGCGTCACGGCAACGTAGGCGAGCCGACGCTCTTCTGCCTCGGACCGCGAGCGAATGGCGTCGGTGAACTCGGCCCGCGCGTCAAGCAACTCTTTGCGAGTCGTCGCCGCGCGCCACTCGAACACCGGCAGTTCTGCCGCGTCGCCGCGGAACTCGTAGGGGAGGCTGCCGAACGACAACCAGCCGGTATAGCCCTCATTCGGAGTGCCAGGCAGTTCACCATCGGTGAAGCGCGGAACCACAACGAGGTCCCACTCCAGACCCTTCGAGCCGTGAATCGTCAGCAGTTGCACGGTGCCTGGCTCTGCGTCTTCCGGCCGGGGCGTCAGGCCGTCGCGGTACTCCGCCTCGCGCAGCCAGCCGAGGAATCCACCGAGACTCGTCGCATCGTCAATCGCGAGGTAGCCGCCGAGGGCGTCGAAAAAGGCTTCCATGGTTGCTCCGCCGAGCGGCCGAGCCTCGTTCGCGGCGACCTCGATGTCGAGCAGTAATTCTTGCTCGACGAAGGTAACGAAATCGAGCAGGTCGAGTCCTGAGCGGGCGCGCAGCCTCGCAAAAGTAGCCCCTGCGCTGCGCAGCCGCTCGAGGCCAAGCGCGCTGAAGTTCTCGAGCGCGACGTGCCCGGGCTTCGCGGTTGCCACGAAGTCGAGGGCGTCGACGATCGATCCGCCCTCGCCATCGGCGACCGAGGAGCGCAGGGCTTCGCGCACGTCGTGCTCGAGCGGCTGTTGGCGGTAGTCGCGATCGCGAAGCCAGGATGCCACCCGGCCGAGCGCGTGCAGGTCGGCGACCCCGATGCGCCACCTCGACCCGGCTAGCAATCGCACCAACTCTGACCCTGCGGCCGGGTTACTGACCACCGTCAGAGCACAGACGAGGTCAGCAATCTCTGGCTCCGCCATCAAACCACCGATACCGAGAACGTGAAAAGGCACTTTGTGCAGGCGCAGCGCGTCGATGAAGAAGCGCTGCGTCGAGCGCGCGCGAAACAGCATCGCCGCGCTCGGCAGCGCGCCGGCGGCGTTCGGCACTAGGCGTTCTTTGAGCCAGAGGGCAGCCGCCTCCGCC
>JANONY010000013.1:0-14751 GCA_031421055.1 Actinomycetes bacterium
GCGGCGATGCGGGCTCCCTGAGTGAACGCTGGAGTGATAAATGCGGGGTTGGATAGGGCCATTCGAGTTTTCTCTCCCTATGGTCGGCGAGCGCCGACATCCATCATTTTAGGCGAAGGGAGAGCGCGCTGCCTGTGGAGCAGCCGTGACGACGCTGCGAAGCGCGCCAGCACCGAGCACCGCGAGTAGCCCAACAACTGCCGGGCCAACCAGCAGGATCCCTCTCTGCTACAACGAGTGGGCCGCGCGCGGTAGCGACAAGCCGTCGAGCAGCGAGAACTGACGCCCGGTGACCGAGGCGGGCGAGATCCGCACGAAATTCCATTTAGCCGTAGGCGATGCCGTGTGCAGCGAGAGCACGCCAGAGGCCTCAATCTCTGCGTCATCGTAGAGCCGCTTCGCCTCGCCCTTGACGACCACGCTCCAGCGGGTGTTCGAGTCGTGCCCGTCGATCTCGAACGCGACGGCAGACTGCAGGCTCAAGTCCACGAGCTTGCTGCCGGCCGCAGTTCGAAAGAACAGTGCTCGGTCGTGCACGGTGAAGTTGATCGGAAAAATGTCGATCCCCGAGTCGGTGGCGACAGCGAGGCGCCCGAATGACTCCTTACCAAGTCGCACCCAGCACTCGTCTAGTTCAATCTCAGCCTGCAACATGGTTGCCTCCTTCGTGTGCGGTCAGCCATTGCCAACCGGTGACCTCTGGGCTGTCCTCGCCGTGCTCGTACGCATAGGCACGAAGGCGCGAACGCTCGTCTTCCCAGTGCTCGATGAGGCTCGCATAGCGACCCTCGAGTGCGTCGACACGGCGCACGACGTCGATCGCAATGCGGTATCGGTCGAGGTCGTTGAGCATGAGCATGTCGAACGGGGTGGTCGTGGTGCCCTTCTCGCGAAAGCCGAGCACGTGCAGGTTGGCGTGGTTCGTGTGGCGATAGGCGAGTTGGTGAATGAGCGCCGGGTACCCGTGAAAAGCGAAGATGATCGGCTTATCAGCCGTGAAGATTGCGTCGAAATCGGCGGTCGACAGGCCGTGCGGATGCTGCTCGCGCGACTGCAACCGCATCAGGTCGACAACGTTGACGAATCGAATCCGTAGCGTCGGGATGCTCTCGCGAAGCAGTTGTACGGCAGCCATCGCTTCGAGGGTCGGAATGTCGCCGGCACACGCCACCACCACATCCACCTCTGTGCCGTTCTTCGCGGTGCCGGCCCAATTCCAGATGCTGACGCCTCGCGCTCCGTGGGTGCGCGCCTCGTCGATGCTGAGAAAAGTCGGCCCTGGCTGCTTACCGGCCACGATGACATTGACGTAATCGCGGCTCGCCAAGCAGTGTTCGGCGGTGACAAGAAGGGTGTTCGCGTCTGGCGGAAGGTAGACGCGCACCACCTCTGGACTCTTGCTGACGACGTGGTTGAGAAAGCCAGGGTCTTGGTGCGAGAAGCCGTTGTGGTCTTGGCGCCAGACATGCGAGCTAAGCAGGTACGTCAGCGAGGCGACGGGCCGGCGCCACGGGATTTCCGTGGCGGCCTCGAGCCACTTGGCGTGCTGGTTGAACATCGAGTCGACCACGTGGATGAAGGCCTCATACGAGCTCATCAACCCGTGGCGGCCGGTGAGCAGGTAGCCCTCGAGCAATCCCTCGACGAGGTTCTCGCTCAGAATCTCGATGACCCGACCGGAAGGAGCGAGGTGCTCATCGGTATCCTCGACGGTGCCCTGCCACTGTTTCGCCGTGACGCTGTACACAGCGTCGAGCCGGTTCGACGCGGTCTCGTCTGGGCCAAAGATGCGAAAATTGTGCGGGTTGAGCCGGATCACCTCAGCGAGCCAGACGCCGAGCGCGCGCGTAGCTTCGGCGGTCGCGCCTCTGCCCTTCGACACATCAATCGCCTGTGGCTCGAGCGGCGGCAACATGAGCGAACGCAGCAACTCTCCGCCGTTGGCAGCGGGCAGCGCGCTCATGCGGCGCGTGCCGCGCGGTCGGATCAGCTCGAGTTCTTGTGCCGGAAAGCCGTCGCCATCGAAGAGCTCCCACGGTCGGTAGCTCTTCATCCAATCCTCGAGCTGCTGCAGATGTTCGGCACTCTCGGCGACCCCGGTGAGCGGCACTTGGTGCGATCGCCAGGTGCCCTCGACCGGCAGGCCGTCGACTTCGCGCGGTCCGGTCCAGCCTTTGGGCGTGCGCAGGATGATCATCGGCCACACCGGACGGTCAACAAGGCCGTCGTCGCGCGCTGCGCTCTGAATAGCGCGAATGTCGTCGGTCGCGCGATCGAGTGCCTCAGCGAGCGAGGCGTGCACGACCATCGGGTCTTCGCCGTCGAATCCACCGGAGACGATGACAGGCGCGAAGCCGTAGCCGCAAAAGAGCGCGAGCAGTTCTTCTTCTGGAATTCGCGCGAGTAGCGAGGGGTTCGCAATCTTGTAGCCGTTGAGGTTGAGGATGGGCAGCACGGCTCCGTCGGTTGCCGCACTGAGAAACTTGTTCAGGTGCCAGCTGGCGGCGAGCGTGCCGGTCTCTGCCTCGCCATCGCCGACGACGCAGGCGACGATCAGCGAAGGGTTATCGAGCGCTGCCCCGTAGGCGTGCACGAGCGAGTAGCCGAGTTCGCCGCCCTCGTGAATCGAGCCCGGGGTATCGGGCGAGGCGTGCGAGGGGATTCCGCCTGGCGCCGAGAACTGGCGGAAGAGTGCGAGCACACCGGCAGTATCCTGGCTGATGCGCGGGTAGAGCTCGGAATAGGTGTGGTCGAGCCAGGCGTTGGCGACCATCGCCGGTCCGCCGTGGCCGGGTCCGGCGATGTAGAGCACCTCGAGATTCTTGCGAACTATCAGGTGGTTGAGGTGCGCGTAGACGAGGCTCAGCGCGGGGGAGGTTCCCCAGTGTCCGAGGAGGCGCGGCTTGATGTCGGCGTGCTCGAGAGCTCGGTCGAGCATGGCATTTGCGCGAAGGTAGATCTGCCCAACCGTGAGGTAGTTGGCGGCCCGCCACCACGCATCGATCACCTCAAGTGTCGAGCGATCGCGAACGTCAACCTGGTTCTGCAGCACATCGGTCATGCATTCGAGGCTAGTGAGCCGCGTGTGGCCGGTCTAGGGTCGAAGGTCCTAGCGACCGCTTCTAGCGCCGGCTGTTAGTCGGCAGAGCGCGATTCCAGATGCATGACGGCCGCCTGCGTTCTGCGCTGCAGGCCGAGCTTGCTGAGCAGGCCAGAGATATAGTTCTTGACCGTCTTCTCGGCAAGCGACAGCCGGATGCCGATCTCGCGATTCGTCAGCCCCTCCGCGATCAGAGGCAAAATTTCTCTCTCGCGCGCGCTCAGCGACTCGAGCCGCGAGTCGGAACGGTGGCTCTCGGTGATGCGCTCCACCACTCGGCGGTTGAGCCCGGGGTCGAGGAGGTTCGCGCCTCCCGCGACCCGGCGCACCGAGTCGACGAGGCGGCTGCCCTGCACGTCTTTGATGACGTAACCGGCCGCCCCGGCGAGCACCGCGGCATAGATTGCCTCGTCGTCGTCGTACCCGGTGAGGATCAGGCAGCGAGTGCCCGGATTCTCTGAACGCACACTGCGGCAGACGTCAATGCCGCTGCCGTCGGGTAGGCGCACGTCGAGCACCGCGACGTCGGGGCGCGTCGCACGGATGCGCGAGAGCGCTTGCTTGGCTGTGCTCGCTTCACCAACGACCTCCATGTCGTCTTGCGCGGCGAGCAGTGCGCTGATGCCGCGGCGAACCAGCTCGTGGTCGTCGACCAGGAATACCCGGATCACAACGGCACACTCCACTGCAGGGTCGTGCCCTTCTTGCCAGAAGAGACAGAGAAGCTACCCTCGCGCAGGGTGGCCCGCTGCTCGAGGTTGGCGAGGCCGCTGCGGCGGCCAGTCTTCGGCATCCCCTGGCCGTTGTCGGTCACCGTCAGCACGATCCTGCCGTCGGCGACGGTGAGGTCAATCGACGTGTAGGTGGCCGAGGCGTGCCGTACAACGTTGGTGAGGGCCTCGCGTGAGACAGCGATCACGTCTTCGGCGAGTGCGTCGGTGACGACGAGGTCGACCGGGCCAGAGAAACTCACCGCGGGAGTGCCGCGAAGGCTCGGCGCGAGCTCGTTCGCTAGATCGATGATGGCGTGTCGAACGGCAGACCGTGGGTCATCGGTGGTGACCGTGAGGGCGAAGATCACGGTGCGAATTTGCGAGATGCTGGCGTCGAGCTGCGCGACGGATTGCACGATGCGCTCCTTGACCGCCGCGTCGGTCGTCGAGCTCGCAATGCTCTGCAGCTCGAGACCGGTACCGAACAGCTGTTGGATGACGTGGTCGTGCAGGTCACGGGCGATGCGCCCGCGCTCCTCAAGCAGGGCAAGTCGCTGCCGGTGCGATCGCGCCTCTGCCACCTCGGCGAACAATCGGGCGTTCTCGATGGCGATCCCCGCCGTCGCGGCAAGCGCGGTCACGAGCTGCTCGTCTTCGTCGGTGAAGGCCCCCGACTTTTGGTTGGTGAGGTAGAGGTTGCCGTAGACGGCATCCCGCACCCGTACCGGAACGCCGAGAAAGCTGGTCATTGCTGGGTGGTTCGTCGGAAATCCGACCGAGAGCTCGTGGTCTGCGATCAGCGGGATGCGAATCGGGTGCGCCTGCTCGATCACAGCTCCGAGCAGGCCGTGGCCGCTCGGGAGGTGTCCGACGAGAGCCACCTGCTCTGGCGTCATGCCGACGTTGATGAACTGCTCGAGGCCGCCGTCTGTAGAGATGACACCGAGCGCGCCGTACTGCGCACCGACGAGTTCGACGGCCGCTTCAACGATTCGCTCGAGCACTATGGCAAGGTCGAGGTGTTCGATGATCGCCTGATTGGCCTTGAGCAGGGAGCGCAGGCGGCCCTGCGTCTCGAGAACTTCACGTGCGCGTGACATGAGATCGTCGAGAGCCTTGTCGAGGTCACCGCGTGGCTCGTCGGGGAAGGGGAAAGGGTGGCCGTCGGTCATGGCGTTGCGCCTCGATTTCACCAGAGCAGAGCGATCTCTCTGCGGGGCAAATCTAGCGCGCGGCCTCTCGAACCGACGAGACCGCGCACTGATGGGCATCTGACTAGTCGCTTGGTGAACTAAGACCTAGACAAGCCACGAGTTCGAGCGCACGATCGGCAGCGAGCGCCAGATGCGGCCGAATCCCCAGGTGTTGCCTGCCGACGTCGCAGCGACCGCGATCAGGGCGAGGGCGAAGATGATGTGGTAGTTGACGAGGGGATTGGTCGAGCCCGTGTTGGCGAAAAAGGGCCACACGGCAAGGTACATCAGCACCATGATGATGCTGCCGGCAACCGCGCTTACCCGCAGGCCGATTCCGAGCGTGACCGCGACGCCGATACCGAGCATGCCGAGCATGAAGAGAACGTCGGATGTCGGGCTGGCAATGCTCACAAAGAACGGCTGCAACGGGCCGGCGACGGCCTCGCTGTTGAGGAAGCCCTGGCTCGGGGTGCCGCCGTTGATCCAGGCGCGCTCCGCGGGGGTGGAGAATCCGAGCCCGAACGTCTTGTCGACGAACGCCCAGAGGAAGATGAAGCCCATCGCGAGGCGCAGCGCGGCGAGCGCGTAGCGACCACCGCGGTTCATGGTGGTGGCCGGTGCTGCGGCGACTGCCGGTTTGGCGTCGTCGAGAGCGGGGGATGCGGTCGTAGTCATTGGATCCTCAATTCATCGGTGACCGCTGGCATCTCCAGTGGGTCTGCCTCAACTGTGCGCCCGAGGGCTCCCCGCCGTAAGGGCCGAAGGTCCCACGCGCGTGTCTGCAGGCGACTAGCTAAACGCCTCGACGATCGGCCGAAACTTCATCTTCGTCTCGGTGAGCTCGGCGGCCGAGTTGGAGCCGCGCACGATGCCTGCACCCGCGTAGGCGGTGATGCGGCCGGTGCTCGAGACGTGGGCGCAGCGCAGCGCAACCGCCCACTCACCGTCGCCGTTGGCGTCGACCCAGCCCACTGGTCCGGCGTAGCGGCCGCGGTCGAACGGCTCGAGGCGCGCAATGATCTCCAGCGCCGCGCTCGTCGGATTGCCAGCAACCGCCGCGGTCGGATGCAGCGCCCCGACCAAATCAAGCGACGTCGCCTCGTCACTAAGCACGCCCTCGACATCGCTCGCCAAGTGCCAGAGGTTGGGCAACTTGAGCGTGAATGGCTGCTCACTCGCCGACAGTTGTGACGTGTGGGGTTCGAGCGCGCCCATCACACTCGCGATGGCGTAGTGGTGCTCGTCGAGGTCCTTCGCTGAGGTCGCGAGCGCAACCGAGGCCTGCAGGTCGCTCTCGGCGTCCGTGCCCCTACCGGTGGTTCCGGCGAGCACGCGCGCGGTCACCGAGCCGTGGTCGACGCGCACGAGAGTCTCCGGGCTCGAGCCGACCAGCCCATTGACCGCGTAGGTGAAACTGTCTGGGTATCCGAGTGCGAGGTACGTGAGCACGCGGCGCAAATCAGCGCCCTCCGGCAGGCGGCCGATGAGGTCGCGCGCGAGCACCACCTTGTGCGCCGCATTAGCCCGAATCGCCGCTATCGCCGAGTCGACGGCGGCCACGAAAGCCTCTGCGGTCATCGCGCCGGGGAGCAGCGGGATGCGGTACTCGTGACCAAGCACGGTGGGAATCGGGATGGGGGCGCTCGGCGCATCAATGCGCGTGACCCAGCTGCGGCCGCCACGACGACCGATCACCACCGAGGGCACAATGAGTACGCTCGTGGCTGCGGAGCTCGCCGAGAAGGCGAAGCTGCCGAGGGCGATCAAACCACTTCCGGGTAGGCCGATGGGGTCTGTCACTGTCGCATCGGCGACGATTGCGCGCCAGGCGGCTGCCGCATCCGCCAGTCTGTTTGCGCCGGTGAATTCGAGGCGAAGAGCCTCGCCGATGCCGGCCACGCCCTCGCCGCGGCGGATGAACAGCAGCGGGTCGCGTGGGTCGAGAAGCGGGATCAGAAGGCCGATGTCGTCGGCAGCAACCGTCTCGACGACCAGGTGTGGCACAGCCCAACAGTACTCTCAGCCGGGGCTTCACGCCTTTCGCCTAGACTTGCTGCGTGGTTAGAGCTGACATGGAGAAGCAACCCGACGAGGTTGCTGGCATGTTCGACGAAGTCGCCACCAACTACGACTTCACGAACGCCATCCTCTCTGGCGGAAACGCGACGCTGTGGCGATTCGCAACGGTCAAGGCGATCGATCCGCAGCCGGGTGAGCGCGTGCTCGACATCGCCTGCGGTACAGGCACGAGCTCCTCAGCGCTTGCCAGGTCCGGGGCAAGCGTGGTCGGCCTCGACTTCTCGCCTGGCATGATCGGCGAGGCGCGGCGCAAACATCAGAGCGTCGAATTCGTCGACGGTGACGCCATGAAATTGCCATTTGTTTCCAACGAATTTGACGCTGTCACTATCAGCTTCGGCCTGCGCAATGTTAGTGAACCAAAGGTCGCGCTGAGCGAGATGTTCCGCGTTCTCAAGCCAGGCGGCCGGCTTGTCGTGTGCGAGTTCTCGCGACCCCCGGTGGCTGTCATGCGCGCCGGCTACTTCACCTACCTCAAGTACGTCATGCCGATCATTGCGAGCGTGACCGGCTCGAACTCGGCCGCCTACCGGTACCTCGAAGAATCGATTCAGGGGTGGCCTGAGCAGGGCGTGCTTAGCCAGTGGATTCGTGGCGCCGGCTTCACCCGCGTCGCCCACCGCAACCTCACGGCCGGTGTCGTCGCATTGCACCGCGGCCGCAAGCCAACCGACCCCGTCGTGCTCGCTTCGATCGAGAAGCGTAAAGACGCAATGACGCGCCCGGTCCCTGTGCAGAAGCCAGCTCTAGCCGAGAAGCCCGCACAGCAGTGACCGGGATTCCCAAAAAAACCGGCACCCCAGCGACGCCGCGGGTTCCGCTCGCGCGGCGCGGCGCCACTCTGAGCGCGAGCCTCGGCCTCGGCGAGAAGCTCTTCGCCTCGAGTGACGAGCGACACTTCGCGCAGGCAATCGAACAGGGCCTTGAGCAGGTCGAGATCGCCATGAGCGAAGAGCTCTCGTTCGTCGACAGCCTCGCGGATGTGACCACCCGATACCTGCTCGACGCCGGAGGCAAGCGCATCCGCCCGGCTCTCACGGTGCTCGCCGCCCAGCTCGGTGAAGGCAACAATCCCGATGTAATTCGCGCTGCACAGGCCATCGAGATCACGCACCTTGGGTCGCTGTACCACGATGATGTGATGGACGAGGCGCTCATGCGCCGCGGGGTTCCCGCTGCGCAAATCGTCTGGGGCAACTCGGTCGCCATCATCACCGGAGATTTGCTGTTCGCGCGCGCGGGCAGACTCATCGCCGCGCTCGGACCGCGAGCAACCCAACTGCAGGCCGAAGTGTTCGAGCGACTGTGTCTCGGGCAGTTGCACGAAACCATCGGGCCACAAGACGGTGAAGATCCGATCGCTCACTACATTCAGGTGCTCGCCGACAAGACCGGATCACTCATTGCGGCGGCGGCGCACGTCGGCGTCGTCTTCTCAAACGCCGACGAAAGCTACCGCGCCCCTGTTCTCGCCTTCGGCGAAAAGATCGGCGTCGCCTTCCAGCTCATCGACGACGTCATCGACCTCTCCTCGCACGTCGAAGAGACAGGCAAGGTTGCCGGCACTGACCTGCGCGCTGGGGTTGCGACCCTGCCGCTGCTGTATCTGCAGCGAGATGCGCAGACCGATGCGGCATCTGCCGAGCTACTCGCTCGCATCGAGCGCGATGTTGGTGACGACGGCGACGGCAGCGATGACGGCGGCAACGATGCTGATCTGCAACTCGCGATCGCCGAGTTGCGCGAGCACCCGGTCACCCGCGAAACGCTCGACGAGGCTCATCGCTGGTCGCGGGACGCGGTCGCCGCGCTCGCGCCGCTGCCTGACGGACCGGTCAAGAACGCGCTGACTCGATTCGCCGATACTCTGGTAGAGCGCTCAAACTAGCCAGCTCACACCAGATAGGAACCGCGTGACGAGACTCCGCCTCGCTATTGTTGGCGCAGGACCGGCCGGCATCTACGCCGCCGACATCCTGCTCAAGGCTGAGAAGAAGTTCGATGTCTCGATCGACCTGTTCGAGCAACTGCCAGCACCCTACGGACTCGTGCGCTACGGCGTCGCGCCAGACCATCCGCGCATCAAAGGCATCATCACCGCGCTTCGGGATGTGCTCGACAGTGGCCGCATCCGTGTCTTCGGCAACGTGCTCTTCGGTCGCGATGTGACGCTCGACGATCTCAAGCAGCATTACAACGCGGTCATTTTTTCGACCGGCGCCATTCGCGACGCCGCGCTCAACGTTCCTGGCATTGAGCTCGATGGCTCCTACGGCGGCGCCGAGTTCGTCAGCTGGTACGACGGCCACCCCGACTTTGCACGAGAGTGGCCGCTCGCGGCGCAGTCAGTGGCCGTTGTCGGCAACGGTAACGTCGCACTCGACGTCGCGCGCATGCTCGCCAAGCACGCCGACGACCTGCTGCCGACCGATATTCCCGACAACGTCTACCGGGGGCTCAAGAATTCGGCGGTCACCGACGTGCACGTGTTCGGCCGCCGCGGGCCAGCCCAGGTGAAATTCTCGCCACTCGAACTACGCGAGCTCGGTGAGATGAACGACGTCGACATGATCGTCTACGACGAAGACTTCAACTACGACGAGGGTTCGAAAGCGGCGATCGCTTCGAATAAGCAGATTTTCGTGATCGATAAAGTGCTGAGCCAGTGGCGAACACGCACGGTCGGTGCAGCCTCACGCCGCCTGCACCTGCACTTCTACGCGAAGCCGGTTGCGGTCACTGGCACCGATCGCGTCGAGGGCTTCCGCTACGAGCGCACCGAGCCAGACGACCAGGGCGGGGTGCGTGGCACCGGCGAGATCCGCGAGCTACCCATTCAGGCCATCTACCGCGCGGTCGGCTATTTCGGCTCACCCCTGGACGGCGTGCCATTTGATGAGCGCCGCGGCGTGATTCCCAACCGCGAAGGTCAAGTCATCGACGACGACGGCGAGCCAGTGCACGGCGTCTACGCCACGGGATGGATCAAGCGCGGACCGGTCGGCCTCATTGGGCACACCAAGAGCGACGCGATGGAGACTATTCGCAATCTCATCAACGGTCAGGCGGATTGGTGGGCGCCGCTGCATCCAGAAGAGTCGGCCATTCCGGCGTTGCTGGCTTCGCGCGGAGTCGAATGCACCAACCTCGACGGATGGCACAAGCTGGACGCCCACGAACAGGCACTCGGCGCGCCTCAGGGTCGCGCTCGCGTGAAGGTCGTGGACCGCGACGAGATGGTGAGCGTCTCGAACGCCTAACGGCGCGCCCGGGCATTGACCTCGGCGGCGACGAGGTCGAGGGCGACCTCGAAGGCATGCACCTCAGCCGGCGTGAGGCGCGAGGTTGAGTCGGCGATCATCCCCCGAAAGTCCGAGTGGATGACGCGCATAGTCTCGTGCCCCGTGGGGCTCAGCTCGAGGTAGAGGCTGCGCCGGTCGTTGGGATGCGCGATGCGCTGCAGCAGACCCGAGTCGACCAGCCGGGTGGCGATCGCCGTGACGCCGCCGGTCGTCATCTGCATATGGGCCGCGACGTCCTTGGGCGTGACGCTCCCCATCTCAGCGATCCAGAAGAGTGCGCGCAGGTCAGTGGGCGAGAGGTCGTGGTCTTTGCCGATCTGCTCGCGATTGCGCTCGAGCGCCTGCACGAAGCGAATGGCAGCTGCCGGAAATCCGTCGAGGGCGTAGGTCTCGAGGGCGTGAACCACGGGCGAACGTCCTCTCTGCGAGTCGTTCCCGCTTGATTATGACTTTAGGACACCAACGTCGATTTTTCTGAAAAGCCAGCTAGTAACTTACTTACTAAGTGATCTAGTATTGCGGAGAGGCGCACGGTAGCCCTATCGGGTGCCCGATGAATTTCAATTTGGAGGTTCTCTTGATTCCCGAAACACTGACAGCAGGTCAGTACGCCACGGTGTACAACTTCTTGTCGCTCGTTATCGCCGCCCAGCTCTTCACGGCGGTCTTTCTTCTCATCTCTTTGCCGCGCATCCTTCCTCGCTACCGCCAGGCGATCACCGTTGCGATCGTGGTCTGCGGTATCGCCGCGTACCACTACTTCCGCATCTTCGACTCCTTCAAAGCTGCTTTCGTCTCTATGTCGGTTGGCGGAACCGGCGACTACGTGCAGGTAGTCGGCGAGTCGTTCAACGAGGGCTACCGATACGTCGACTGGCTGCTGACGGTGCCGTTGCTGCTGCTAGAACTCATCGCGGTGCTCGCTCTCGCCCGCAAGGTGCAGACCGGCCTGATCCTTCGCCTGCTACCCGCTTCGGCACTCATGATCATCCTGGGGTACCCGGGTGAGATCAGCGGCGACAACGCCGTTCGCGGCATCTTCGGCCTGCTCTCGACGCTGCCGTTCCTGTACATCCTCTACGTGCTCTTCGTGCAGCTCACCAAATCCCTCGGCAACCAGCCGGCCTCGGTCCGCGGAACGCTGAGCCGACTGAGGTACCTGCTGTTGCTGAGCTGGGGTGTCTACCCCATCGCCTATCTGCTGCCGCTGTTGAACATCGCGGGCTCAGACGCGTGGGTCTTCAAGCAGGTGGGGTATTCCGTGGCAGACATCATCGCCAAGGCGGTCTACGCACTCATCATCTTCTATGTCGCGCGGCTCAAGTCCTTTGACGATGACAAGGACTTCGCGCGGATTGAGCTCTCGACCGAGGAAGCTCCAGCACTCCCGGCCAAGTAGCTCTTTCAAGGAGGGCGGCGGGCGGTGCCCGATCTCGTGGTGGCCACGAGATCGGGCCCGTCCGCAGTCGGGTTTTCAGGCGTCGACGACGCCGACGAAGCGCGAGCCGATGCCGTCGACCTCGGTGCGCGACAGCGCCCCCGTTGGCTCAGGCAGGTCACTCGGCGAGTGTGAGTCGCAACTCACATAGGTGAACGCCGGCCACCACTTCTTCGGCCGCACGGCTTCGGTGAAACCGCAGACGTCGCAGCTGAACTGCATCCAGACCGGGCGTCTTCCGGTGCGGTTGGCGCGCGATTGCGCGAGCCAGGGCGGGGGATCCGCCTCCAAAGCAGAGAATTCCGCGAGTGACATGCGCGACGGGATGCCGTGCCTGTGCGCCATCTCGAGTGGAATATCGAGGCGGAGGGCCACATCCCGGCGACTGAGCTGCACGCCGCTCACTGCACCGTCGCCGAGAGCCGTGCGACGTTGTCGAGCACTTGGGCGGCGCGCGGGCGCTTCATCCACTCGTCGAGTGTCAGCTCGCGGCTGAGGTCGCGGTAGCTCTGCTCGACCGCGCGCATGCGTTTGACGAAGCCGCGGCTGCGCACCATCACCGAGATCTCGAGGTTGAGGCTGAACGATCGCATGTCGACGTTGCTTGAACCGATCACCGCGACCTCGTCGTCGATCGTGAAGTGCTTGGCGTGCAGCACGGTAGGAGGTTTGTAGAGCCAGATGCGCACGCCGGCACGCAAGAGTGCCTCGTAGTAGCTGCGCTGCGCATGGTAAACGACCGGCTGGTCGCCCACCTCTGAAGCGAAGAGTTGCACATCGAGCCCCGACTGCGCGGCGGTCGTGATTGCGTAGAGCATCGAGTCGTCTGGTACAAAATACGGGCTCGTGATGATGACGCGCTCGGTCGCCGCGTAGACGAGCGAGTTGAACAGGCGCAGGTTGTTTTCGCCCTCGAAGCCGGGTCCGCTTGGCACCACTTGGCAGTCGACGGTGTTGCGCGCGGGAAGAGCGCGGGGTGACGGCGTCTCGCGCAGCAGCATCTCGTCAGTCTCGCTGTACCAGTCGGTGATGAACAGGGCGTTGATGCCCGCGACGATGGGGCCCTCGAAACGCACCATGAGGTCTTTCCAGTGCAGGCCGCGGCGCAGGTTGCTTCGCTTGTTGTAGCTGCTGTCGACCATGTTCTGTGAGCCGGTGTACGCAATCTCGCCGTCGACGACGAGGATCTTGCGGTGGTTGCGCAGGTCGAGGCGCTGATACTTGCCTTTGAACGGCTGCACTGGAAGCATCACGCGCCAGTGCACGCCGATACGCTTCAATTTTTGGATCGTGCGGAGGTACGTCGGCGTGCGCAGACCAGCGACGTGGTCGAGCAGCACGCGCACCATCACCCCGCGCTCGGCGGCAGCGTGTAGCGCCTCGAAGAAATGCACGGTCGTGCGATCGAAGGCGAGAATATAGAACTCGGCGTGCACGAATTTGCGGGCGCTGTTGACGGCATCCGTCATCGCGGCTATCGACTCGAGGTACTCGGTGTGGATCTCGGCGGTGTTGCCACCGACCATCGGCATGGCGCCGAGCGTGCGGTTGAGTTCAACGATCGGCTCAAGCCACGGCGGCCACGGATGACTGCGCTTGACCTGCTCCATGCCGTCGGTGGTTTCGAGAATGTAGCTGTTGATCTCGCGCTGCTTGCGCCGACGACTGCGAGGCAAACGGCGAGAGCCGAACAGAAAGAACAGCAGAATGCCTGGTACCGGTACCACGAAGATCAGCACGAGCCAGGCCAGCGCGGTCTGCGGTCGGCGGTTGCGTGGAATGTAGATGACCGCGAGCACCCGAATCACCATATCCAGCGTCAACAGCAGGATCGGCCACACGGCCACCGTGAGGAGCCAGACGTCGTCCACGCGGGCGGCCGCTACCTGAAGTTGACGAACTGCACGGCGACGTCAAGGTCTTTACCCTTGAGCAAGGCCATGGTGGCTTGCAGGTCGTCTCTGCTCTTGGACTGCACTCGCAGTTCGTCGCCCTGAATTTGCGACTTGACGGTCTTCGGCGCCTCATCACGAATGATTTGGCCAATCTTCTTCGCCTCGGCCTGGTCAATACCGTTCTTCAGCGAAACGTCGATGCGGTACTCCTTGCCGCTCGCGTACGGCTCGCCGCTGTCGAGGCTGCGCAGGGTGATGCCTCGCTTGATGAATTTGGCCTCGACCACCTCGAGCACCGCCTTAACCCGCTCTTCTGCGCTTGCCTTGAGCAGCAGCTTTTCGCCGCTCCATTCGACCGATGCGCCAACACCTTTGAAGTCGTAGCGCGTGGCTATCTCCTTCTGTGCCTGGTTGACGGCGTTGTCTGCCTCCATTTTGTCGACCTTGCTGACGATGTCGAATGATGAATCTGCCATATGCACATGGTAGAACGACTGCATGCAGCCGCGCGCATTTATCGCAGCAGCGGTCGCCGCCGTTGCGGTGCTCGGGGTGCTGTTCGCTCTCATCCTCGTGCTGGCTCCGGTCGTTGTTGGGCCGACAGCGGATGAGGCTCCCGCACCCACCTGGGGCCGCCCCGCCGAGCCGCCAACGCCCGCAACAACCTCCACTCGCCCCGGCGTCGCTGGCGGCGTTGACGCCCGGTGGCTCGCGGCGACCGCCGAGCGCACCGGAATCCCCGGGCGCCCGCTTGCCGCCTACGCGGGTGTTGCGCTGGCGAAAGCCGACTCGATGCCGACCTGCGGTCTCTCGTGGAACACTCTCGCCGCGATTGGGTACGCCGAGAGCCGGCACGGCACTCACGGTGGCAGCGCAATCGGTGTCGACGGAACCGTCACCCCCGGCATCTTTGGGGTGGCGCTCGCCGGTGGGGATACGGCGCACATCCCCGACAGCGACGGTGGCGCGATCGACGGCGATGCCACGTTCGACCGGGCGGTCGGGCCGATGCAACTGATTCCGCAGAC
>JANONY010000014.1:0-3008 GCA_031421055.1 Actinomycetes bacterium
GCCGCGAGTGTGCGCGAGCTGGTCTCGACCGGGGCCGCGGTCGCGGGGGAGCGGCTGCCCGCAGCCCGCGAACTCGCCGACGCCCTCGACGTCAACGTGCACACCGTGCTTCATGCCTACCAACAGTTGCGCGACGAAGGACTCGTCGAGCTACGTCGCGGTCGGGGCGCGATTCTCACCGGGGGAGCGGATTCGGTAGCCGACCTCGCGAAGCACGTTGACATCCTCGTCGTTGAAGCCCGACGCCTTGGCGTCGCCCCAGCCACCCTCACCGCCATGATCACAAAGGCCTACAAATGAAGACGTCAACGCTAGTCCGCATCCTCCTGCTTATCGCCGTGCCTCCGGTCGTCGCGGCGACCGCAAGCATCGTCGGGATGCTGCTCACCCCCGACCTTCCCGAGACTCTCGCCACGCACTGGGGTGTCGACGGCAGCGTCGATCAAACTGGCAGCCTCGGCTCGTACATCGGCGTCGTCGCAGGCATCGTGCTCGGGTTCACCGCTGGTGCGATTGGCTTCTCGATCGCACCGCTGCGCACGGGTACTTCGCGACTCTTCGTGAGATCGGTCATCGGCATCACGACCTGGCTCGGGGTGTTCATCTCGCTGTCGATGTACCTCGGGGTTCAGACGCAGCGCAACGTCACCGACGTCGAGGCGCTGCCGAGTTCCACTCTGCTCGCGCCGCTGGGAATCGGGTTCGCCGTCGCCGTGCTGGTCGCCGCGGTTTTTGTGCTGCTCGCGCCGCGGGTACCGAACACCCGCAGGCCCAGCGCCGCCGCGAGCTCGCTCGATCTGGCAGACGGCGAGCTCGCCTACTGGGCCGGCACCGCTCGCCCGTCGCGTGCATTCATCGCGGTGCCAATCGGCTCTGTGCTGTTCATCGTTGTGCTGTTCACCGTGGTTGGTCTGCCTGTCTGGCTGACGGTGCTCGTGTCACTTGTGCTCGCGTCACTCGCCACGATGCTGGCGTGGCACGTCGTGGTTGATCGCCGGGGACTCACGGCGACTGGCCTGTTCGGGTTTCCGCGGTTTCACATCCCGATCGAGAACGTGGCGTCGGCGACCGTCACCCAGGTCAACGCGTTTACAGAGTTCGGCGGCTGGGGCGTTCGCGTCGGTCGGCGCGGCGACTGGGGAGTCGTGGTGCGCACAGGAGAGGCGATCGAGGTTGAGCGTCGTCACGGCGCCCCCTTCGTTGTGACTGTCGATGACGCGCAGACGGGCGCGGGCCTCTTGACCAGTCTGGCCCGCCGCACGACCAGCTAGCGATTGCGCGTGCCCGCCCCCGAAGACGGGGTGGGCACGCTATCTCTATATAGCTAGAGTTGCGGCATGGAGCCACTCAGCCGTATCACCGCCGCAACGATCGACGTTCTCACGGTGCTCGACGCGCCAGGCGACCCGGTTTGGGGGCTCGTTGTGATCAAGCAGAGTGGCCGGCCAGCGGGCAGCGTGTACCCGATTCTCGAGCGACTCGAGAACGCTGGCTGGGTGACGTCGCAGTGGGAGTCCGATGACGCACGACCCGGCCCCCGCCGCCGGTACTACGAGCTGACGGAGGAGGGGGGCGGGGCAGCCAAGCGCACGATCGCCGCGTTCACCGCGACCAAGCGGCCAGCTGCGCCGGCGCTCGCAACCGCGCGCGTGGCCACAGCATGAGCCGCGCCACCAAAGTCGTAGCCTTCGCCGCGCGCCTATTGCCCAAAGAACTTCGCGACCGCTACCGCGAGCAATGGCTCGCCGACCTTCGGGATGCCGATGAGGCAGGAATTGATCCGGCCGAGGTGGTGTGGGGTTCGCTCGCATTCGTTGCGACAGTCAACCGCCCGATATTGCCGAGCCTCCGCCGGCCCGACGCCGCGGGTCGCGCGCGCCGCGCGCGCCTGGCTGGCGCTCTCGCGCTGAGCACTGCCGTACTCGGACTTAGCCAATTTGGACACGTGTTCGTGGGTGGCGTGACCGGCGACACGGTGCGCGATTTCGCGGTGTTCCTCACGATCGGGCTGATGGGACTCTATTTCGCGCTCGCAACGATTGGGGCGGTTTCGATCGTCGTGATTACGCGTCACATCGGGACGCGAGTTCGCACCGCCGTTGGGATGCTTGTGCTGGCCAGTTGCGCGCCGCTGGTTCAGTTGGGCATCGACGGCTTGGCGTACGACGGGGTCAACAGCCAGCTCGGCTACCTCGCCTACCAATACTCGGCGTACGCAATAGCCACGGTGTTCGTCGTGGTCGCACTTCGACTGCTGTGGCTCGATTTGGCTGGCGTGGCCGCCGAGCGTCGGCCCACCAGCATCCGCGCCGTCGCGCTCGCCGCTGTAGCAGTTCTGGCCGCAGCACTTCTTTGTGTCGTTCCCGCCACGTTCGTTTGGCTTTCTCGTACCCTCCCAGTCTTCAATTGGGAATCGATGGGCTATTCGGGCACGACTGGGCCTGACGGAACGTTCGTTCTCGAAGAGATTCCGGCGACTCGCGCCATGTACGAGGAATGGCTGTGGATCAACGAACAGGTTGAGCAACTCGTGACTTGGGGCTTTGTCACCTTGACGGCGAGTGTGGTGCTGCTCGCGGCGGCAGTGATCGTCTTGTCGCTCAGGGCGCGAATGCGGCCAAGCGTGTTGGCCGCGGCGGCGATTGGCGTCATTCTGCTGCTCAGCGCAGCGATGACGTCGTTTCTGCAGCTCATGCCTTTGGCGCCAGTTCTGCCCCCAGAACTGCTGCAAATCATCGGCCAGCTACTGCTCGTGGGCGTGATCCTCTACGCCATCGGCGGCGTGCGATTCGACTCGAAGCGCCTAGCCAGGCCGAGTCATCGACATGACGTCGAGGGCGGCGTCGAGCTGGTCGAGAGTTAGCTCTCCACGCTCGACGAAGCCGAGGTCGATTGTCGCCTCGCGAATTGTCAGTGCACCGGCGACGGCGTGCTTCGCGATTTTCGCGGCGGCCTCGTAGCCGATGAGCTTGTTGAGCGGCGTGACGATCGCCGGCGACGACTCGGCG
>JANONY010000015.1:0-3835 GCA_031421055.1 Actinomycetes bacterium
GACGACGTCGCGCAGGACCGCACCGCGTAGTTCGCGACCGCGAACTCTGGAATTGAGTAGTGATATTGCGCCAAGCAAAGGGGCCACTTACCCCGGTCGAAATTCATTTGAACGCTCGGCTACAGCCGATTCACCGTGGTGAACTGTTCGAAGATCCGCTTGATGCTTTTCTTCGCAAGCGAAACCGCCGGTCACAAGTTCTCGGAGGGGGAACTTCGTTGAGACCCGACTACGAGGTGCTGTCGTGCGACATTGAAGCTGTCATCGCGAACGACCCTCACGAGATGCTAGAGCCCCTCATCTCGTTCCTCGAAAAGCTCGGGGCGCCAATCGGTTCACATTTGAAATTGGGTGGGGAGGAACGGATCGAGTTCGGTACCTGGGAGGGGACGGCTCTTTATGTAGACGGTACGCAGACGCCCCCGGAGCAAGCCGATGACATCAACGTGGCACTTCCTGACATGGTTGAAGCGCTCGACTACGGCGATCGACTGTTCTCTTGGTGGAACGGCCCCACCGACACTGCAATGTATTTCTACGGGAGCTCTCACGAAGCGATCGTTGCCCGTCTAGCATTCGCCATGCAAAACAAGTCCTTCACTAAGGACATGCGGTTCGAGCAGATCGCATAGCGCGACCCAGAGTCAGTTAGCGAAAACCCCAACGAGTCGAACAGCACCGCCGTCGACACCCTTGGCGCCCTGCTCGAACGCGCCGTCGGGAACCGCTCCGGTCGAGACGCGCCCAGCGACCCACGACTCAATGCCGCGCGATCGAAGCGAGGCCATGACCCCGGTGGCGGTGTCGTGTCGGACGACGGCGATCATCCCGATGCCAAGGTTCCAGGTGCCCTCGGATTCCTCAAGCTTCATGCCGCCGAGGTCAGACAGCACGCGGAACACGGCTGGCGGTGACCAGGTTGCGCGGTCCACCTCGACCCACGAGCCGAGGGGCAGCACGCGGGCGAGGTTCGCGGCGATGCCACCGCCGGTCACGTGCGAGAGGGCGTGCACCGCATCCGGCAGCTCGTCGAGCAGAGCAACGAGCGGAGCGGTGTAGAGACGGGTGGGCTCGAGCAACGCGAGCCCGATGTGCCCCAAATCAGCGTTCGAGTCGGTGTACGTGACTCCAGCCTCGGCGAGGATGTGCCTCACCAAGCTGAACCCGTTCGAGTGCAGTCCAGAGGACTCCATTGCAATGACGACATCGCCGTGCTGCACCCGCTCCGGGCCGAGCAGGTCGGCAGCCTCGACGACGCCAACCGCGGCCCCAGCGACGTCGTAGTCGTCAGGCCCAAGCAGGCCGGGGTGCTCTGCGGTCTCCCCGCCGACGAGGGCGGTGCCGGTCTCACTACACGCGAGGGCGATGCCGCGCACAATGTCGGCGATGCGCGACGGAACAACGCGACCGCACGCGATGTAGTCGGTCATGAAGATCGGCTTGGCTCCGACGACGATAATGTCGTCGACGACCATGCCGACGAGGTCTTGGCCGATGGTGTCGTGCTTGTCTAGGGCCTGGGCAATGGCGACCTTGGTGCCCACCCCATCCGTCGATGTTGCCAGCAGGGGCTTCTCGAAACCCTTGAGAATCGAGACGTCGAACAGGCCGGCGAAGCCGCCAAAGCCGCCGACAACCGACGGGCCATGCGTGGCTGAAACCGCCGACTTCATCAGCTCAACGGCGAGATCGCCGGCCGCTGTGTCGACGCCCGCCTCGGCGTACTTATTGGCCATGCCAGTGATCCGATCCGCAACGTGAAAGACTGTAGTTCGTACCATCCACTCTACGGTCTGGAATGACTTACGCATGTGCGGCATCGTCGGCCTCGTCTCTTCGCACGCGGCCAACCAGCAGGTATACGACGCACTGCTTTTGCTTCAGCACCGGGGGCAAGATTCCAACGGGATCGCGACCAACGAGGGCAGCATCTTTCACATCCACAAGGTGAAAGGTCAGGTTCGCGAGGGCTACCGCACCCGAGACATGCGTGGGCTGCTCGGCAACATGGGCCTCGGCCACGTGCGCTACGCGACCAAGGGCACGGCTTCGAGCGAGCAAGAGGCTCAGCCGTTTTACGTCAACGCCCCCTACGGCATCGTGCTCGTGCACAATGGCAACTTGACCAACACGCGCGAGCTCACCAAAGAGTTGTTCGAGATCGACCGGCGTCACCTCAACACCGACTCCGATACCGAGTTGCTCGTCAACGTGCTGGCCAACGAACTGCAGGCGCAGGTGCGCGGCAACAACCTCGACCCGAGCCAGGTGTTCGACGCCATCACGCGCCTACACGAGCGGGTCGAGGGCTCGTACGCCGCGATTGCAATGATCGCCGGTCATGGGCTGCTGGCGTTCCGCGACCCCTTCGGCATCCGCCCGCTGGTGCTCGGCCGCAGATCAGCAGGACTGGTCGGGGATGAATGGATCGTCGCGAGCGAATCCCTCGTTCTCGAAAGCGCGGGCTACGAAATCGTGCGCGACGTCGCTCCCGGCGAAGCCATCTTCATCACGCGGGCCGGCGAGATGTTCGCCAAGCAGTGCGCGCCAAACTCGCGCCTGGTCCCGTGCTCGTTCGAGTACGTGTATCTCGCTCGCCCCGACTCAATCATGAACGGCATCTCGGTCTACGACGCGCGCCTTCGCCTTGGTGATCGGCTCGCTGACACGATCGCGCGATACACCCCGCGCGGAGACATCGACGTCGTCATGCCTATCCCAGATAGCTCTCGCCCGGCGGCGATGCAGGTCGCCCAGAAACTCGGAATCGAGTACCGCGAAGGCTTCTACAAGAACCGCTATGTTGGGCGCACGTTCATCATGCCGGGCCAGGCGGAGCGCAAGAAGAGCGTCAAGCAGAAGCTCAACGCCATGGGCTCAGAGTTCAAGGGCAAGAACATTCTCATCGTCGACGACTCGATTGTGCGAGGCACCACCTCGAAAGAGATCGTGCAGATGGCGCGCGCGGCTGGCGCAAACAAGGTCACGTTCACCTCTGCCGCGCCGCCGGTGCGGTACCCGCACGTGTATGGCATCAACATGCCTTCACGTCACGAGCTCGTCGCGCACGGCCGCAAGATTCCCGAAATCAACCGCGAGCTCGGCAGCGACAACCTCATCTACCAAGAGGTCGCCGACATGCAGGCGGCGATCATCGAGGCATCTGACGTGACGGCTCTCGACATGAGCTGTTTCACGGGCGATTACGTCACGGGAACGGTGACGCCCGAGTACCTCGCGTGGGTCGAAGCCAACCAGCTGAGCTAGCTGTCGCTGTTCAGTCGGCGTGCATGGTTTGCTCTGCAACGCCGCGCTTCGCCGTTCGGCGAGAGATCGCGTCGAGCGTGATCGCCACCAGCGCCCCGAGCAAGACGCCCGCCGGAAGGCCGTAGAGCAGGAAGTACCCAAACAGCGCGGCGTAGCCAACGTTCGGGTCGGCCGGCTGCAACAGCGTCAGCACTAGCGTCACAGTTGCCCCGATCGCCCCGCCGAGAATCAAAAAGATCGGGTACTTCGGTGCGCGCCGGATGGTGACGTCGGTCTGCGTCGTGCTGTCGCTCATCTACCCATTGTCTCAGTAGCAGAGCCTCGCAGAAGCGGCAGCAGCGTGCTCAGGTCGGCCCGCTGCCCGGATGCGTGGATGCGGCCAGCCGCCACCGCATCCGCCCACTGCTCACGCCCGGTCGCAATCGCGACCCACGTCTGCGCGTCCAACTCGACCACGTTCGGCGGCGTACCCCGCGTGTGCCGCGGCCCCTCGATCACCTGCACCGCTCCAAACGGCGGAACCCGCACCTCGACGGTGTTGCCAGGCGCGCGATCGGCGAGCAACTGC
>JANONY010000016.1:0-13487 GCA_031421055.1 Actinomycetes bacterium
GGGATCCGCAATTCTCTTTCGCAGCGTGTGCACGACCGATTCGCAGGATTCGCCCGAAGCGACGCGAATGTTGAGAGTCGCGGTCAGGCTAGAGGGCAAGACGTTGGGGGCCGTGCCGCCACTGAGCATCGTCGTCACCACGGTGGTGTGCATAAGTGCGGCCGCTTCGCCGCCGCGTGAGGCGAGGATGCGTGCTCCCGTGCCGTGAAAGAGGCCAAGAGCGCGCACCGCGGCGCGGTATTTCGCTGGAACATGCGGCCGAAACTGCTCAAGCATTTCGCGAAACGGCCGAGGCATTCTGGCGGGGAAAGCGCCGTGCTCGACGCGCAACACGGCCTTGGAAAGCCGACCCGACGCTGTCGCGGTTGCCGGCGTTGACGCGTGGCCGGCGTCGGCACTCGCGACGAGTCGCACTGTCATGATGCCCTTCTCGCCGACGCCAACCATTGCCGCGCGCACCGGCACGAACGAAAGCGGGGCGTCGACCACGGCGCCGCCCTCGTCGATCACGAGCCACGGGCTGATGCCGCGCTCGAGAAAGAGCTCAGCTGTGGCTTCCGCTGCATCGCCATAGGTCTCTTCGTTGCCCCCGAAGCTGAGGTACAGGTCGTGCGCCGGCGTGACGTTGTCGGCAACGAGGTTCTCGACCGCCTCGAGAATCACGAGCAACGGCCCCTTATCGTCGAGGCTGCCTCTGCCCCAGACCGCCCCATCGCGCACCGCACCGCTGAACGGGTCACTCGCCCAATCGTCAGCGACGGCAGGAACGACGTCATAGTGCGCCATGAGCACAACCGGCCGTTCGGCCGAGTGCCCCTTCCAGCAGAAGAGCAGACCGCGGTCGGTCACCCGCTCAAGCGCGAGTCGAGCGTGCACGCGCGGATACTCTTCGGCCAACAGAGTCTCGAACTGCGCGAAAGGCTCATCGCCGTTTGTCGCCGTGGTCTGCAATCTCAGCATGCGCGATAGGCGCTCCGACATGCCGTCGCGAACGGGCGAGAGCGAAGCTGGCATTTGCTCCAGCCTACGCCTGGGTCCTATGCGACGAGTACGTTGTAGACGCCCGGACCGGCAACCAGCACGTGGTGGTTCACATTGACCGCGGCCGGCTCACCTCGCACGAGCGAGGACGCGACGTCGGAGTGGCTCCAGACCAACATCTGCGCGTCGTCATCGATGATGGTGAGACTGATCCAGCCGCCCGGCGTGACCGAATGGACGAAGGCGTCACGCCATCCCCGGTCATCAGCGAGGGCGATGTGATCCTGGGCGAATGCGAGAGCGTGACCCGGGCCGATCCACCTGCAGTTTGCACCGAGGAAGCACGTGGTCGACGTTGTCGGTGCCACAGTTGTACTGTGCTGACTCATGGTGAAATCCTTCCGTTGACGTCCTTCGGGTAGACGTCGTCGTATGCCCCCCGTGAGGGTGACACTGCGTCAACCCTAGCGGATGAGCTGGCAAGGAGAACCGTTGATTCTGCCCGCGTGTCGCCTCGGCTATCGACCCTCGCCCATGAGCTTGTCGATGGTGCGCCTGTCGCGTTTGGTTGGTCGACCCGCGCCCCGATCGCGAACAACGGTGAGGACTCGCTCTTCCTTCGGCGGCTTCGGGGGAGTGAGGTCGAGGTAACATTCCACGGCAACGGGAGGCCCCACGCGCTTCGCGACCAGCCGAGCAACCTGCAGGATGCGCTCCTCACCATCGATCCGCAGCCGCACAGTGTCGCCAATGCGCACGGTCTGCGCAGCTTTGGCGCGCTCGTCGTTGACGCTGACGTGACCCGCCTTGCAGGCTGCGGTGGCGGCCGAGCGGGTCTTGAGCATACGCACGGCCCACAGCCACGAGTCGACACGCCCGGTATCGCTCACGATGACCGTGTCACGAGGTGAGGGTGAGTTCGCTTTTCCAGCGAACGAGGCTGCGCACGGTGTCGCTCGGGTCGACTGCGAGGCGTTCCATCACATCCGCCGGCACAAAAAAATTCAATGCGAGCCAGCCGCGCACCGTCTCGGATTCGTCGTCGGCGAGCGTGCGCAAAATGTCACACGGCACAGTTTCATTGCGGGCGAGCCAGCCGCGAACGCCGGGGTCTGGATCGCGCGCGAGCTGAGCGAAGAGGTCGTCGGGCGCGTGATAGCTGCTCGCAACGCTCTCGCGAATCTTCGGATTCGTGTGGGTGGCAAGGGTGCGAAGGCGCGCGATCTTGCTTTCGGTGACCGGGGGAGCGGGATGCAGCGCCGCCGCCTGCTCGGCCGTTAACATCGCGGGTGCAGCGCTTGCCATCTGCTGGCGTTGCGCCACCGTGTTAAACCTGATGCACGACATGACCCAACGCTAGCTGCGGCCGCGGCGCGTTGCCTCAATCGGCTACGGCGTTTTGCCAGGCGGCGGCTGCTTCTGCTGACCGCCTTGCTGGCCCTGCTGCTGGCCCTCCGGCTGCCCGGAGGAGCTCGTCGCCTCGTCGCGCTCGATCTCGCTGACTACGCCGTCATTTCGCGCTTGCTCGCCTGCCGCGGAAACCACGGGATGATGGCCGAGGTACGTGCCTGGTAGTGGGCGTACTCCGGGTACTTCGAGAGCGTGATGCTCTCGGTGAACCGCGTCGAGCCGACGAAGAGCACGCTGAGCAGAAGCGCACCAAGCGCCGTCCACTGCAGGAGAGAGCCGGCGGCCACCGCACCGAAAAGAACCAGCGCCCACCACTGCGCCTGCTCGAAGAAGAAGTTGGGATGCCGTGATAGCCGCCAGAGTCCCGCGGTAGCAAAGCGCTCCTCCGTCTGCTTCGCGGCCTTGCGGCGGTGGAACTGCCACTGCTGTTGGTCGGCGACAGTTTCGCCAACAAGCAGGGCCAGAAAGAGTGTGGCGATGAGAACGTCGAGAGCGCCGAAGGGCGTCTGATTTTCGTAGGCGGTGAGGGCGGGCAGGGTGATGAGAACGAGAATGACGTTCTGATACAGCACGATGAAGAAAACGTTGAATAGCTGAAACTGCGTCGTGGTCATGCGTGCCCGCAGCACAGCCCATCGGTAGTCTTCGGTGCCGGTGTAGCCGCCCTTCCGGGCAAAGTTGAAGGTCAGTCGGGCGCCCCACAGCGTCACGAGAGCAGCCATCACGGTCAGCCGGAGGTCGGTGAAGCCCGTGGATGCGGCGAAGACCCAGACATAAACCACCGGCACGATAGACCACATGCGGTCGACCCAGGAGTGTTCGTGCGTGATGAGCGACGTAATCCAGGTAAAGAGGCAGACACCCGCGGCGATGAGGGCGACGACAATCATTGGCGACATATCCCCACCCTACGGCCGCTTGTCATGGTTAGGATTTTGGCGTAAGTGGCGAGACCCGGACTCGTGACATGCACCACCAGAGCGCCGCGCGATGGTGGGGTGCCGACTCGGTCGGGTTCCGCTAACCTAAAGCAAGCAGGAGGGGCGGTGATGAGCGTGCATGAAGATTCGGGCGACAAGCCGACCCTGAGTTTTGGCGATGAATTTAGCGCTCAGCTCGCTGCCCTCGAGGGCAACGTGTCTGCCGAAGAGCTCGAAGCCATCGGCGCACTTCCGTCACACTCTGCACTGCTTGTCGTTCGCCGCGGCCCCAACGCCGGCGCCCGTTTTCTGCTCGACGCCGACGTGACCACGGTCGGCCGCCACCCGGAAGCAGACATATTTCTTGACGATGTGACGGTCTCGCGTCGCCACTCGGAGTTTTTGCGCGACGGCATCCTCTTTCAAGTCAAAGATCTTGGCTCGCTCAATGGGACCTACCTCAATGGAGACCGCATCGACACAGCGACTCTGGCCGAAGGCTCAGAAGTGCAGGTTGGCAAGTTCCGGCTTACCTTTTACGCGTCGCGCGCCGACGCACCAGCGGCCGGCGTCTAGTGGCGAGGCAAGCGGTCCAGTCCCGCCAGAGCGCCTCGGCGACGCTACTGAGCATCGGGCAGGTTCTCGCCAAACTCAGCCCCGAGTTTCCTGACCTCAGCCCATCGAAGCTGAGATTTCTCGAAGAGCGCCAGCTCCTTACGCCCGCGCGCACCGAGTCGGGCTACCGCAAGTTCTCGCCCACAGATCTTGACCGCCTCCGGTTCGTTCTCACGATGCAACGCGATCACTACCTGCCGCTCAAGGTGATCAAGACCTACCTCAACGACTTAGACGCAGGCCGTCAGCCGACCTTGCCTTCCGCGGTGGTACCAGGCCCGTCGATGCTCTCGGGCGAGCACACCCTCAGTCGTACCGAGCTCATTCGCGAAGCGGGCGGCAACGCAATGCTGCTCGACGATGCTGTCGCCGCCTCGTTGATCTTGCCAGCAGAGAACTACGGCGAGGATGCGCTTGCGGTGCTCCGCTCGCTGGTCGAGTTGCAGCGGAGCGGCATTGAGCCGCGTCATTTGCGCGGATTCCGCGCCGCAGCAGAGCGCGAACTTGGCCTGATCGAGAGCGCGCTCTTGCCCGTCTCCCGTCGCACAGACGCCTCAAGTCGAGCGAGAGTTGCCGAGATGGCCAAGGAAATAGCAGGGCAATTGGAGATTGTGCGCAGCAGTCTCATCCGCTCTGCCTTGTCGCGCCTCGATTCGTGAACGGCCTGGTTCGATTCGTAGCCGCCCGCCCCGATTCGTAGTACGGTCGAGAAGATCCGGTTCGACACGCCGGACCACTTTCGCGGAATGTCACCGGTTGCAGCGCCGCGCATCGGTACCGTGGTCTTAGGCAAAGACTCAGTGTCAACTTCAACTTGAAGGTTATGGAAGTGCAACAGCCATGGAAGATAGCGCCATGATTCAAACGGGTCGTAGTGAATCGCGATACGACCTCGGTCTGCTCTTCACCGATGGCATGCCGGAGCTGGATGACAACGCTGGCTACCGCGGAGCAATCGCTTCCCGCGCCGCAGGTATCAGCTATCGTCAGCTGGACTACTGGGCCCGCACGCAACTCGTTGAGCCGACCGTTCGCGGCGCCGCGGGTTCTGGCTCGCAGCGACTTTATGGCTTTCGCGACATCCTCGTACTTAAGCTCGTCAAGCGCCTGCTCGACACCGGCATTTCGCTGCAGCAAATTCGCGTCGCGGTCAACCAGCTTCGCGAGTCGGGCATCAGCGACCTAGCTCAGACCACGCTAATGAGCGACGGCGCGAGCGTCTACTTGTGCACCTCGGACGACGAGGTCATCGACCTCGTCAGTCGCGGCCAGGGCGTTTTCGGCATTGCCGTCGGCAAGGTGCTTCGCGAAGTCGAGAATTCGCTCATTGAACTCGACTCGATCGCGAGCGCTGGCGAAGACCCGCACGACGAGCTCGCCGCGCGCCGCTCCGTCAAGGCCTCCTAGGTCTGGCGCGCTGGCGCGAGACGATCAAACGCCCGGCGAGCCCGGGCATCTCGGCGAGTGGGTTGCGACGAGTGGATTGCGGCGCAAGTTTTCGACATCACGTTAGAAGAGCGTGCACATTGGCCTGCGATTGACGGGCGATTTGCCCGTGGTCGTCTGCAGCGTGCCTCGACTTGCCCACTCTTGTGGGTGCAGGTCAGCGCTCACCCGCAAAAGTGGGCAAGTCGCGAGCGGGAGCCTGCGCTAGAGCTGTCCGGTGGTTCCCGCGTACTCGCCGATGCGTGCGGTGCGCATCACCCGGTCGAGCAACAGATCGAAATTGTGCGCCATCTCTTGCGCGCTCTCGCCCGGCCAGACGTGCAGGGGCTTCGCGGCGCCCTGCGCCTGCTGCAGTGAGGTGCGCTCTGGCAGTTGCGGTGAGAGCACGAGCGGCCCGAACATGTCGCGCAACTCTTTGATTCGAAACTGGTGCTCGAGCGACTGTACGCGCGCACGGTTGACGATGATGCCGAGCGGCTGGAGTCGCGGCGAGAGACCGCGGCGAATCTCTTCGATTGCGCGGAGGGCGCGATCGGCGGCCGCGACCGAGAACAGTCCTGGTTCAGTGACAACGGTCACCCGATCCGACGCTGCCCAGGCGGTTCGGGTCAGAGCGTTGAGTGACGGGGCGCAGTCGATGAGAACGAGGTCATAGTCGCGCTCGACGTTCGCGAGCGCCTCTTCGAGCTTCCAAATGTCGCGGATGCTCGGGTGCGGCCCGTCGAAATTGATGGCAGAGGGTGAGCCGATGAGAACATCAATCTTGCCTGGGCGGCCGCGCGTCCATCCGCTTGGAGCGATTGCGGCGCGCACGATCTTCTCTTTCGGCGAGGCGAGAACATCGGCGACGTTGAGGTACTTGCCCGGGTCGATGTCCATGCCGGTTGAGACGTCAGCCTGCGGATCGAGGTCAACCACGAGCGTGCGAAGGCCTTTGGCGAACGCCGCTGAGGCCAGCCCGAGCGTCACGGTGGTCTTCCCAACGCCCCCCTTGAGGGAGCTGACGCTCAGTACGTGCACGAGACACGACCATACCTGTGATTATTGACCGACACCTAAAAATCGACGTTTCTTGAGGGCCGCGTCGTGATTTGAGCCCCTTCCGAGCCGAATAGAGTTGCACTGTCGGAAGGAATGCATGTTCTCGAAAATTCTCGTTGCCAACCGGGGTGAAATCGCTATTCGCGCCTTCCGCGCGGCGTATGAGCTCGGCGCGAAGACGGTCGCCGTCTTCCCCTACGAGGATCGCAATTCCATGCATCGCCTCAAGGCGGATGAGGCCTACCAGATAGGCGAGAAGGGGCACCCGGTTCGGGCGTACCTCGATGTCGCCGAGATAATCCGTGTAGCCAAGGAGTCGGGCGCAGACGCCATCTACCCCGGCTACGGCTTTTTGTCTGAGAACCCTGACCTTGCCGCAGCGGCGGCAGCGGCGGGCATCACCTTCATCGGGCCTGGCAAAGCGGTGCTCGAGATGGCAGGAAACAAGGTCACGGCGAAAGAACACGCGATCGCCGCAGGCGTGCCAGTGCTCAAGTCGACACCCGCGTCGAAAGACATCGACGAGCTTCTCGCCGGAGCGGCCGACATCGGCTTTCCCATCTTCGCGAAGGCCGTCGCTGGCGGTGGCGGCCGCGGCATGCGCCGCGTCGAGAAGCCAGAAGACCTGCGTGACGCTCTCGAGGCCGCTATGCGCGAGGCCGACAGCGCCTTCGGCGACCCGACCATGTTCCTCGAACAGGCCGTTGTTCGGCCGCGCCACATCGAAGTGCAGATTCTCGCCGACTCCCACGGCAACACGGTTCACCTGTTCGAGCGCGATTGCTCGGTGCAGCGTCGCCACCAGAAGGTCATCGAGATTGCGCCAGCCCCCAACCTCGACGAGAGCGTTCGTCAGGCGATGTACCGCGACGCGATCGCGTTTGCCAAGTCGATTAACTACGTCAACGCAGGCACCGTCGAGTTTCTGCTCGACACCGCGGGGGAGCGCAAGGGCCAGCACGTCTTCATCGAGATGAACCCGCGTATTCAGGTCGAGCACACCGTGACCGAAGAGGTCACTGACGTCGACCTCGTTCAATCGCAAATGCGCATCGCCGCTGGTGAGAGTCTGCACGAACTCGGGCTCGAGCAAGAAAACATCCGCTTGCGCGGCGCCGCTCTGCAGTGTCGCATCACCACCGAAGACCCGGCAGCCGGCTTCCGGCCAGACACCGGGAAGATCACCTCGTATCGTTCTCCTGGCGGTGCAGGCGTTCGACTGGATGGCGGCACCATCTACGCAGGCGCCCAGATCTCCCCGCACTTCGACTCCATGCTCGTGAAGATGACCTGCCGTGGCCGCGACTTCACCGCGGCGGTGACGCGTGCCCGTCGCGGGCTTGCCGAGTTCCGTCTGCGTGGCGTGAGCACCAACATCCCGTTCCTTCAGGCAGTTCTCGACGACCCGTCGTTTATTGCCGGAGATCTCTCGACCTCGTTTATCGACGAACGCCCCTGGCTCGTCAACTCACACCGGTCGAAAGACCGCGGAACGAAAATTCTCACCTGGCTCGCCGAGGTGACCGTAAACCAGCCGAATGGCGACGGCGCACGAATTATCAGCCCACGGCTTAAACTTCCTGTGGTTGACCTTGACGCTGCCGCGCCCGCTGGCTCGCGGCAACGCCTGCTTGACCTCGGCCCGGCTGGCTTCGCGAGTGCTCTGCGCGCACAGACGCCGCTGGCCGTCACCGATACAACCTTCCGCGATGCGCACCAGTCACTGCTCGCAACGCGCGTTCGCACGCGCGATCTGATCGCCGTAATGCCGCACGTCGCGCGACTCACCCCGCAATTGTTGAGCGTCGAGGCGTGGGGTGGGGCAACCTACGACGTCGCTCTGCGGTTCCTCGGTGAAGACCCGTGGGAACGCCTTGCGGCGATGCGCGAAGCGCTACCAAACGTGGCGATCCAGATGTTGCTGCGCGGCCGCAACACCGTTGGCTACACGCCGTACCCGACTGCGGTGACCGACGCCTTCGTGAGCGAAGCCCACAGCACCGGCGTCGACATCTTCCGCATCTTCGACGCGCTCAACGACGTTAACCAGATGCGTCCGGCGATCGATGCGGTGCTCGCGACCAATAAGGCCGTCGCCGAAGTGGGACTCTGCTACACCGGCGACTTGCTCAACCCCGACGAAACCCTTTACACGCTCGACTACTACCTCGGTCTCGCCGATGCGATGGTCACGGCTGGCGCGCACATCCTCGCGATCAAAGACATGGCTGGGTTGCTTCGCGCCGAAGCCGCCAGCACGCTTGTCACGGCCCTGCGCTCGAACTTTGATCTTCCGGTGCACGTACACACCCACGACACCGCAGGAGGGCAGCTAGCCTCGCTCATGGCTGCAAGCCGGGCTGGTGCAGACGCGGTCGACGTGGCGAGTGCCCCGATGGCCGGCACGACAAGCCAGCCGTCGATGTCTGCGCTCGTTGCGGCCCTCGCGCACACCGAGCGCGATACCGGCATCTCGTTGCAAGCCGTGAGCGACCTTGAGCCCTACTGGGAGGCCGTGCGCCACGCGTATAGGCCATTCGAGTCTGGACTGCCTGGGCCGACCGGTCGCGTCTACAAGCACGAGATTCCCGGTGGTCAACTCTCCAACCTTCGCCAGCAGGCGATCGCCCTCGGTCTCGCCGATCACTTCGAGAAAATTGAAGACCTGTACGCAGCGGCGAGCGAGATGCTTGGTCGCCCGCCGAAGGTCACACCGTCGTCAAAGGTGGTCGGCGATCTTGCCCTCGCCCTCGCGGCGGTTGACGCCGACCCCAAAGACTTTGAAGCGAATCCAGAGAAGTACGATATTCCGGATTCGGTGGTCGGCTTCATGGCAGGAGAGCTCGGCGAGCTGCCTGGCGGCTGGCCGGAGCCATTCCGCACCAAGGTGCTCGCTGGGCGCACGGTCAAGATCGGCATGGAACCGATCAGCGAGGCAGACCAAGCTGCGCTTGATGGAACGCCGCTCGAGCGCCGTGACGCGCTCAACCGGCTCTTGTTTCCTGCACCGACAAAGATCTTTGCCCAGGGACGCGAGACGTACGGCGATCTCTCCAAGGTCGACTCCGTCGACTACCTGTACGGCCTTCGCCACGGGGCCGAGCACGTTGTCGAGGTGAGCAAGGGGGTCGACCTGTACGTCGGCCTCGAGGCGATAGGCGAGCCAGACAATAAAGGCGTCCGAACTGTCATGACGATTCTCAACGGGCAATTGCGCCCGGTTTTTGTGCGAGACCTCAGCATCACGGTCGACTCAAAAACGGCGGAGAAGGCGGATGCCTCGCGCCCTGGCAGCATCGCCGCTCCGTTCAGCGGGGTGGTCACCCTTCAAATCGCGGAGGGCGAGGCGGTCGTCGCAGGCCAGGCTGTCGCCTCGATCGAAGCGATGAAGATGGAGGCAGCGATTACGACCCCGGTTGCCGGTGTCGTTCGACGGGTGGCCATTCCCGTGACGCAGCAGGTCGACGCGGGCGACTTGCTCGTCGAAGTCGACCCGGCCTAGAAGGCTGACTAAACTAGAGCGTCCAATGCCAGAAGGGAGGCACCCAACGTGGCAACCAAGCGAACTAAGAGCACTGAATCCGCTGAGACCGTAGACCTACTCCCCGTGAACGGGTCGACCGATCTTGCCGCTCAGTTACCAGGCAGCCTGAGCGTCGACATTACGCTTCCGGCGCCGGTGCGCAAGCGGCCGTCTCACGAGGCGGCGGTGGCAATTGCGCCGTCAACGATTGATCCGGGTCGTGTTGACTCGGTAGCGCTGAACACGACAACCATCGAAATCGTGCACACCGCGCCGATCGAGGTTGAGCCAGCACCGCTGACTACGCTGCCTGAGCCAGCAGAGGCATTGACAGCTGAGCGACTGATCGGCGTCGGGCGACGCACCAAGATCGCCCCAGAAGGCCGTTGGTCAAGGTTCGTCTACACGATCACTTTCCACCTCGTGAATCTCGGTGATTCAGCGCGGGTGCGCGAGCGCAAAGAACTCGATGCACGCATCGCCAAGAGGTTCGGGGGCGGAACGCGCTTTGTGCCGATTCTGACCCGCAAGGGTGGCGTCGGAAAGACCACGATCACCGCACTACTTGGCATGGCAATGGCAGAAGTGCGAGACGAGCCGGTCTTCGCAATCGACGCCAACCCCGATCGCGGCACCCTCGCCGAGCGGGTGAACAAGCAAACGCGCGCGACAGTGCGCGACGCGGTGCTTCGCGCGGCCTCGATCACGACATTCAACGAGTTCACTGAGCTCGTCTCGCGCGACGAGACGAGGCTTGACATCATCGCCTCTGACTCCGACCCGCTGCTCTCTGAAGCGTTCGACGAGAACGACTACAACGTGGTCGCTGACCTCGCCTCTCGCTTCTACTCATTGGTGCTCACCGACTGCGGCACGGGCATCGTGCACTCCGTTATGCGCGCGACCTTGCAGCGCGCGGACTCCATCGTGGTGGTGTCTGGCGGAAGCGTCGACGAGGCGCGCCTTGCCTCTGAGACGCTCACCTGGCTCGAGGCCAACGGCTACGGCGAGCTCGTGCGCAACGCGATTGTTGCCATCAACACGGGAACCCAGGGCACCAATTTGGTCAAGCTCGAGGAGATCGAGGCTCACTTCCAGACCCGAGTGCGTGAGATCGTGCGAATTCCCTACGACACGCACCTGGCCGCCGGATCTGTCATCGACTTCAAACAGATCGCCCCGATCACCCGCGACGCGGCCCGCGAACTTGCAGCACTCGTTGCCGACGGACTTCCGGCGACCCGCACCGCATGACGATTCGCCCCATCCGCCTGTTTGGCGATCCAGTGCTTCGCTCTGTCTGCGACCCGATCACGCCAGGCGACCCTCGGGTTGCTGGTCTCATCGATGATTTGCTCGAGAACGTGGCGTTGCCTGGTCGCGCCGGACTCGCCGCCAACCAGATCGGGGTCGGACAGCGCGCCTTCAGCTTCAACATCGACGGTGAGATCGGCTACATCATCAACCCCGTCATCGAGGAGCTCTTGGGCGAACCAGAACTCGTCGAGGAGGGGTGCCTCTCGGTTCCCGGCTTCTTCTTCCCGCGCCTACGCTACCCGGAGGCGCGGGTGAGCGGCATCGACCTCAACGGCAACCCGGTTGAGTTCGCTGGAACAGAGCTGATGGCACAGGCACTTCAACACGAAGTCGACCACCTCGACGGACACCTATTTATCGAGGGCCTTGAGCCAGAAACCAAGCGCGACGCAATGCAGGCCATCCGCGCCTCGACGTGGTGGCGCACCGGAGCGAGCAGCGTTAGCTAGCCAGTTACGAAACGCCCATACCTTCGGTCTCGACGGGTTCGCCCTGGTAGATGCCTTCGATCACATCGGCAAAGTCTTCGACGACGACGTTGCGCTTGATGCTCATCTTCGGCGTGAGGTGGCCGCTGGCTTCAGTGAGGTCTGTTGCCAAAATCTGGAACTTGCGAATCGACTCCGCGCGGCTCACGCTGGAGTTTGCCGTGTCGACCGCGTGTTGCACCTCTGCCATGACCTTCTGGTTGACGCTTGCCTCGGCAAGGGTCATTTCAGGGTCTTCGCCGTGGTTCTTAAGCCACGCCGGGAGCATCTCGACGTCAAGTGTAATGAGCGCGGCGATGAACGGCTTCTGGTCTCCGACGACGATCACTTGGCCAACGAGCGGGTTGGCGCGAATTGGGTCTTCGAGAGCGGCAGGCGCGACGTTCTTGCCACCAGCGGTCACGATCATCTCTTTCTTGCGCCCAGTGATTTGCAGGTAGCCGTCTTCGTCGATGATGCCGATGTCACCGGTCTTGAACCACTCGCCAGACATAACCTCTTTTGTTGCTTTTTCGTTCTTCCAGTAGCCGGCAAAGACGTTGACACCCTTGACCCAGATCTCGCCGTCGTCGGCGATCTTGAGCCCGACGCCAGGCAGCGCTGGGCCAGTGGTGCCGATCTTGAACTTGGTGGTGAGGTTGACAGTTGCCGGGGCGGTCGTTTCGGTGAGCCCGTAGCCCTCGAGAATCTGCAGGCCGAGGCTGCGGTAAAAGTGACCGAGGCGAGGGCCGAGCGGAGCCGATCCCGAGACCGCGTACTTCACACGCCCGCCGAGGGCAGCGCGAATCTTGCTGAGCACGAGCCGGTCGAACAGCGCGAACTGCAGTTTGAGGCCGAGGGGTACCGAGCCAGCGTCGAGGGCTTTCGAGTGGGCAATCGCGACCTCCGCCGCCTTGCGGAAAATTTTGCCTTTGCCGTTCGCTTCGGCCTTCTGCTCTGACGAGTTGTAGACCTTCTCAAACACGCGAGGAACTGCGAGCAAGAAGGTCGGGCGGAAGGACGCCATCGAGGGCAACAGCAGCTTCGTGTCGCCCTGATGTCCCACCTTCACTCCGCCATGGATAGCGAGAACGGAGATGAAGCGGGCAAAGATGTGAGCGGTCGTGATGAATAGCAGGGTCGAAGAGTTGGGATTGACGACTTCTGACATGACGACGGCAGCGTTGCGAACCGTCTCGACGAAGTTCGAGTGCGTGAGTTCGACGCCCTTCGGACGGCCGGTCGATCCGGACGTGTAGATCAAGGTGGCGAGGTCTTTGCCCTTGGCCTGAGCGCGGCTCTTCTCGACGTCGGCATCGCTGACTTTCGTGCCGCCCGCCACGAGCTTTTCAAGGTCACCAAGGCCCATCTGCCAGGACTTGGCCACGGACGGAGCATCGCTACGAATCTCATCGAAACGCGCGAAGTGGTCTGGCGTCTCGGTAATGATGGCGACCGCGCCAGAGTCGGTGAGGTTCCACAGCAGCTGCGCTGGGGATGCGGTTTCGTAGATCGGCACCATAACGGCGCCGGCGAACCAGAGGGCGAAGTCGACAAGCGTCCATTCGTAGCGCGTCTTGCACATGAACGCGACCTTGTCGCCTGGCGTGATTCCCGCCGCGATGAAGCCCTTCGCAAGCTCGATAACTTGCGAGTGAAATTCGGCAGCCGTGACGTCAGACCAGCCGCCGTCTGGCGTCGGTAGCGAGAACAGCGCGCTATTGGGAGTCGCTGCGACCCGGTCGATCAGGAGGTCGGTGGTATTGG
>JANONY010000017.1:0-12680 GCA_031421055.1 Actinomycetes bacterium
ATTGGAACTCACGCTGCGACGGAATCCTCGCTCGCCAGCACCGTCGAAGCTCTGAAGACGAGCGACGCGGTTAGTTCAATCGAATCCGTACTGAGAGTTGAAGGTCTATAGACATGGCCAACCAGTGGCGTGGAGTGCTCCACGAATACCGCGACCGCCTCGATGTGTCAGCCGCGACACCGATCATCACGCTCGGTGAGGGCGGAACGCCCCTCATTCCGGCTGACGCGCTCTCGCGTCGCACCGGCGCGACGGTGTGGGTGAAGTTCGAGGGGATGAACCCCACCGGCTCGTTCAAGGACCGCGGCATGACGATGGCAGTCTCCAAAGCCGTCGAGCACGGCGCGAAGGCCGTAATTTGCGCGTCGACCGGCAACACCTCTGCCTCGGCGGCAGCGTACGCAACGCACGCCGGGATCACGGCGGCCGTGCTCGTGCCTGAAGGCAAGATCGCGATGGGCAAGCTCGCGCAGGCGATCGCACACAACGCCGAGTTGCTGCAGATTCAGGGCAACTTCGATGACTGTCTCGACATCGCCCGCGACCTCGCAGACAACTACCCGGTGCACCTCGTTAACTCGGTCAACAACGACCGCATCGAGGGCCAGAAGACGGCGGCATTCGAGGTCGTCGAGGTGCTCGGCGACGCGCCAGACTTCCACATTGTTCCGGTCGGCAACGCCGGTAACTACACGGCATACTTCCGCGGTTACAGCGAAGATCTCGCGCTCGGCGCCACGACGAAGCTTCCGCGAATGTTCGGATTCCAAGCCGAGGGCTCCGCGCCGATCGTGCTCGGTCACGTCGTCAAGAACCCCGAGACCATCGCGAGTGCGATCCGCATCGGCAACCCGGCGTCGTGGGAGTTGGCGAAGGAGGCGCGCGAGACGAGCGATGGCTACTTTGGTGCAATAAGCGATAGCAAGATTCTTGAGGCGTACCGCATCCTTTCGGCCGAGGTGGGCATTTTCGTCGAGCCAGCCTCGGCGATCAGCGTCGCTGGCTTGCTTGAGCGCGCCGAGGCCGGCGCTATCCCGAAGGGCGCAACCGTCGTTCTCACTGTTACCGGCCACGGGCTCAAAGACCCGTCGTGGGCACTCAAGGCAGCTGACGGCTCGGAGGTCACGCCAACCGTCGTGCCAGTCGACACGGCAGAAGTCGCGAGCGTTCTCGGCCTCACCCGCAAATGAACCAGCTCGTCGGTCGCAGCGTCACGGTCAAGGTGCCGGCTACAACGGCCAACCTCGGCCCTGGGCTCGACACGCTCGGCCTTGCGCTCGCTATATACGACGAGCTCGAAGTGTCGGTGCGCCCTGAGCCAGGCGCGCACGTCGAGGTGCACGGCGTCGGTGAGGGCGTAGTTGCTACCGATGAGTCAAATTTGGTCGTGCAGTCGATTGCCGCGGTATTTACAGCGTTCGGCCAGAGCGTGCCTGGCCTCAACCTCGTGGCCAAGAATGTGATTCCGCACGGCAAGGGTCTCGGCTCCAGCGGCGCCGCGATCGTTTCAGGAATCATGGCGGCCAAGGGGCTACTCGAGGGCATCGTTGAACTGGACTCGACCACGCTGCTCAGCCTGGCCACGCAGCTCGAGGGTCATCCAGACAACGTCGCGCCGGCCCTCTTTGGTGGGCTCACGATCGCATGGACCAGCCCGGAGGGTCCACGGCACAAGAAGCTGATGGTGCACCGCGGCGTCTCGCCGCTCGTCGCCGTGCCCCAAGCGACGATGTCGACGAAGCTGGCGCGAAGCCTGCAGCCAGACTCCGTTCCGCACGAAGACGCGATTTTCAACGTGTCGCGTTCTGCCCTGCTTGTGGCCGCGCTGATCCAGAGTCCGGAGCTGTTGCTGGCCGCGACCGAAGACCGGCTGCACCAGAACTATCGCGCTAGTGCGATGCAAGAGACCGATGACCTGATCCGCATCCTGCGCGCGGCGGGTCTGCCTGCCGTGGTCTCGGGCGCCGGCCCCTCCGTGCTCGTGCTCGCGAGTGACCCAGCCCAGCGGGTTGTTGCGGCAGAACTCGTGGCGAAGAGCACGAGCGCCCCGTGGCAGACCCTTATGCCTGCCGTTGACTTCAAGGGTGCTACAGTGACAGTGCATCCGGTAGAAACGCTGGCCTAGCCAATAGCTTCCCGGGTTGCATTTCACCCCGCCCTGGCCATTCAGATTCTTGTATGGTCGTCAGGTTCCTGCGCACCGTCTCAGTTTGAGAGTCGCGCAGGCCTGAAGATGGCGAATAACTCTCCGTCGAGGCCAACCACGCACTCGGCAGGGGAAAGGAACCCCAGTAGTGACTGACGTCAATGTCCACGCATCGAGCGCGGACGCCAGCACCGACACGAGTGCCCTTCGACTCCCAGAGCTCCACGCTCTGGCTGCGGGCCTCGGTATCGTCGGTGCTTCAAAACTTCGAAAAGGAGAACTCGTGGACGCGATTAACGAGGCCCAAGAAAACACCGCAACCGATGCCCCAACCGGCGAGGTCGAGAAGGTCGTGAAGAAGCGCGCACCGCGCCGCGCAACCACGGCTGACGCCCAAGCGCGCGCCGCGGCGGCCGAGGTGCAGCCGGCAGGTATTGACGACGAGAGTTTCGCTCCTCGTTCAGCGGGCGCTCACGTTGCGCAGTCGGACCCGACGCTTGAGACCGTGCTTGAGACCGCGCTCGACGCCGTCTCGCCACCAAACGAATTGGCAGAAGGCGGCGAAGGCGAAAGCGAAGGCCGTGAAGGACAGAGCCGCAGCCGCAGCCGCAGCCGCAACCGCACCGACCGCACCACGTCGGATCGGCAAGCGGGTGAGGGTCAACCGCGCCAGCAAAACAACCGCCAACAGAACAACCAACCGCGCCAGAACAACCAGCAGGCCCAGAACAACCAGCAGATTGACCTGCTCGGTGACGAGGAGGAGCGCAGTGGTCGCAACCGCTACCGCGACCGCAAGCGCGGCGGACGCGGCCAACTCGGCGACGATTTCGAACCAGAGATCACCGAAGATGACGTACTGATTCCGGTCGCCGGAATCCTCGACGTGCTCGACAACTACGCCTTCGTTCGCACCTCGGGATACCTCCCAGGCAACAACGATGTCTACGTTTCGCTTGGTCAGGTCAAGAAGTACAACCTCCGCAAGGGCGACGCCGTGGTCGGCTCGATTCGCCAGCCGCGCGAGAGCGACAATAATCAGGGTCGCCAGAAGTACAACGCGATCGTCCGGGTCGACTCCGTCAACGGCCTGCCCGTCGAAGAAGCCGCTAACCGCGTCGAGTTCAACAATTTGACGCCGCTGTACCCGACAGAGCGCCTTCGCCTCGAGAACGATTCACAGAAGCTCTCGACCCGCATCATCGACCTCGTGTCGCCGATCGGCAAGGGCCAGCGCGGCTTGATTGTGTCCCCTCCCAAAGCCGGGAAGACTCTTGTTCTGCAAGCGATCGCCAACGCGATCGCCAAGAACAATCCAGAAGTCCACCTCATGGTTGTCCTCGTCGATGAGCGTCCAGAGGAGGTCACCGACATGCAGCGCACGGTTAAGGGCGAGGTCATCGCCTCGACCTTCGATCGGCCGGCCGAAGACCACACCACTGTGGCCGAACTCGCGATCGAGCGCGCGAAGCGCTTGGTCGAGCTTGGTCACGACGTCGTCGTTCTGCTCGACTCGATCACTCGTCTCGGCCGCGCCTACAACCTCGCCGCCCCCGCGAGCGGTCGCATTCTCTCCGGTGGCGTTGACTCCTCCGCGCTGTATCCGCCGAAGCGTTTCTTCGGTGCCGCCCGCAACATCGAAGAGGGCGGCTCCCTCACGATCATCGCTACCGCTCTGGTTGAGACCGGAAGCAAGATGGACGAGGTCATCTTCGAAGAGTTCAAGGGCACGGGCAACATGGAGCTGCGCCTCTCGCGCCAGCTCGCCGATAAGCGCATCTTCCCCGCCGTCGACGTCAACGCATCCGGTACCCGTCGTGAAGAGATGCTTCTCGGTGAAGAAGAAGTCAAGGTCACCTGGAAACTTCGCCGAGCCCTCGCCGGTCTCGACCAGCAACAGGCGCTCGAGATCGTGCTCGGCAAGCTCAAAGAGACGCAGTCGAACGTCGAGTTCCTCATGCAGATTCAGAAGTCGCTGCCTGGGGCTAACGGCACCAAGGAAAACTAGCTCGTGTTCGAGTCAGTACAAAGCCTGTTGGCCGAGCACGCAGATCTCGAAAAGCAGCTGTCAGACCCAGACCTGCACTCCGACCCGGCGCGCTCCAAGCGCATCAATCGCCGGTATGCAGAGCTTGGGCGCATTGTCGCGGCGTTCCACGTCTGGCGAACGCTGACCGACGACCTGGCGGCAACGACCGAGATGGCTGCGGAGGACGCGTCGCTTGCGGCCGAAATTCCCGCGCTCACTGAACAGCTCGACGTTGCCCAGGAGACATTGCGCCGCCTGTTGATTCCGCGTGACCCCAACGACGGCCGCGACATCATCATGGAGATCAAGATGGGGGAGGGCGGCGCCGAATCTGCACTGTTCGCCGCCGACCTGCTGCGCATGTACCTGCACTACGCCGAATCCAAAAAGTGGAAGACCGAGATCCTCGAGCAGACCCAGAGCGATCTTGGCGGCTATAAAGATGTTCAGGTCGCGATCAAGGGCAACTCGAACGACCCTGCCCAGGGCGTGTGGGCGCACCTCAAGTACGAGGGTGGCGTTCACCGCGTGCAGCGGGTTCCGGCCACGGAGTCGCAGGGCCGCATCCACACCTCGGCCGCCGGCGTGCTGGTCTTTCCAGAGGTCGATGAGCCAGAAGAAGTCGAGATCAGCCAGAACGACCTGAAGATCGACGTTTACCGCTCGAGCGGGCCAGGCGGCCAATCGGTAAACACGACCGACTCCGCCGTGCGCATCACCCACCTTCCGACTGGCATCGTTGTCGCGATGCAGAACGAGAAGTCACAGCTGCAGAACCGTGAAGCAGGCATGCGCGTGTTGCGCGCCCGCATTCTCGCGCGCTACCAGGAGGAAGCCGACGCGGAGGCCTCGGCCTACCGCAAGAGTCAGATTCGCACGATGGACCGCTCGGAGCGCATCCGCACCTACAACTTTCCAGAGAACCGAATCGCGGATCACCGAACCGGCTACAAGTCGTACAACCTTGACGCGGTCATGAACGGCGCTCTCGAGCCGGTGATCCTCAGTTGCATCGAGGCAGACGAGGAAGCCCGCCTCGCCGACCTCGGCTCTGATGCAGGATAGTCAGTTTTCCATGTCGCTTCACGGCTCGGTGGCTGCCGTGCTTGAGCGCGCTATTGGGCTTCTCGCGGCCGCCGGTGTGCCGTCACCGCAGGCTGACGCAGAGTTGTTGATCGGCCACCACCTGGGGCTGAGCCGCGGGGCGGTGCAGGCCAAGGCGATCACGGGCGAACTCCTCGACGCTTCACAATGCGCAGCAATCGATGGGCTTATCGAACGGCGAGCCGCGCGTGAGCCGCTGCAGCACATCACCGGCCGCGCAGCATTCCGCTCGATAGAGCTGGCAGTTGGCCCCGGAGTCTTCGTGCCGCGACCAGAGACCGAGGCAGTGGCAGGCATCGCAATCGACGCGCTGCGCGCCTATGAGAACCCGCAACCGATTGCTGTCGACCTTGGCACGGGCAGCGGGGCCATCGCCCTCGCCATGGCCCACGAGGTGCCCAATGCGCGTGTGTTCGGCGTCGAGGTGGCGCCACTCGCTTTCGCTTACACCAAACAGAACTTTCGTACGATTGCCCCGCTCAACGCGACCCCGGTCTTCATCGACCTCGCGGTCGCGCTGCCTGAGCTCGATGGCACCGTCTCTGTCGTGACGTGCAATCCGCCCTACATTCCCGCGGCGGCCATCCCGCGCGATCCAGAGGTGCGCCTGTTCGATCCCGAAATCGCGCTCTACGGTGGCGACGATGGCATGGATGTCATGCGCACCGTCTCGACAACCGCCAAGCGACTGTTGCACCGCGGAGGCACGCTCGTGGTTGAGCACGGCGAGCTACAGGCCGCGCAGGTAGCACAGCTTTTCGCGGCAGACGGCTGGAGTGCGGTTACCGGCCACCGCGACCTGCTCGGTCGCGACCGAGCCACGAGCGCGCTCCGTTAGCTAACGCGCGTCTGCAGGGCGAAGGTCTCTATCGCTTGCACCAGCTTTGGGGCAGAGCGGTACAGGTGCGCGGTGATCCCGATGGATGCCGCCCCAGCCACGTTCTCCCGCATGTCGTCGACGAAGAACGCTTCGCTCGCATCCCGCTCGTACCGCTCAAGCACACGCTCGAACACGACGGGGTTTGGCTTGCGGGCACGGTAGTCGCTCGATGTGTACAGGTGCTCGCCGAACACGTCAATCAGTTCGGGCGCGAGCGCACGAAGGTGCTTCGCGGTGAGGGCGCCGTTGTTGGTGAGAAGAGTGATGTCACCGAGTTCTGCCGCGCGCCGCGCGGCCTCGATTGCGTCTGCGCGCGCCCGCATGGCTGAGCCCCGCACTCGAACCCACTCCGTCTCATCGACCGGTATGCCGATCGCCGACTCGAAGGCGCCGAGGTATTCGGCGGCGTTCGTGAACACTCCGGCCTCTGCCGCCCATTCGCCTTCATCGTTCCACCAGAGCCTGCGCAGCTCAGACAACGAGAGTCCGGTGAGCGCCGTCATACCTGCCATGCGCTGGCGCCAGTCGTAGTCGTACAACACGTCGTCCATGTCGAAGATGTAGAGCAGGGTCATGCGTTCCTTCCGCCGCGGCCGCCGTAATGCCGGGGCGCAGGTTCTATTCTCCGCTGCCGATCAACCGGGTGGCGCGCGGTGCCACGGGTGAGCGCTATAGGCCCGTCGTGTCCGCGTAGTCTTGAGAACGCTATGGCTATCTACGACTGCTCCGTTGAGTCAGAACTGCTCACCGGCATGCGCCTTGCCCGCGGCGCAATTGGGCGAGGCGAACTCGTGGTAATTCCGACCGACACCGTCTACGGTCTGGCTGCCGATGCGTTTCAGCCGGAGGCCGTGACGCGGCTGCTGGCGGCCAAGGGCCGCGGACGCAGCGCACCGCCCCCCGTGCTCGTGCCTGGCATCCCGACCCTTGATGCGCTCGCCGAATCGGTGCCAGTCGAGGTGCGCGCACTTATCGCGGCGTTTTGGCCGGGTGGCCTCACCGTCATCCTGCCCGCACGAAGCTCGCTCACATGGGATCTCGGCGACACTCGTGGCACCGTCGCCCTGCGCATGCCCGCAAACAAGATCGCGCTCGAGCTACTTGCCGAGACGGGTCCGCTCGCGGTGTCGAGTGCGAACCGCACGGGCAAGCCAGCGGCAACGACGGCTTTCGATGCGGAGGCGGCCCTCGGCGAGCGAGTCGCCGTCTACCTCGAAGACGGACCATCTGGCGGTGATTATCCAGAGCCGTTGCGGTCAGCGGGGTCGACGATCGTCGATGCGACGGGCCTCGTACTGCCCGAAGGAAAGCTGCGCATTGTGCGCAGGGGAGTGATCAGCGACGATGCGATCATAGAAATTGTCGGTGCCGATCGATGCGAATAGTCTTCTATCTTCTAGTTGCGGGTGTCTCAGCGATCGTGACGTACCTGCTTGCTCTGACGATCCTCACACTGAGCCACAAGTACCGGCTGTACCCGAAGATCCGCGAGCGCGACATGCATTCGCGGCCGACGCCACGACTTGGCGGGCTAGCGATGTTCTTCGGCGTGATCGCTGCGTTCGCTGTTGCCTCGCAGGTGCCGGCCCTGAGCATCGTCTTCGCCGAGCCGGTGAAGGTGATTGGCCTCCTCGTTGCGGCGCTCCTCATCGTCACCCTCGGCTTTCTCGACGACATGTGGGACCTCGACTGGCTCACCAAACTGGCCGGGCAGATCATCGCCGCGGGCGTGCTCGCCTGGTCTGGCACGCAGATCTACACTCTGCCGATCTTCGGCGGTGTCGTGATTCTTCCGCTCAGTATCTCGCTCATCGTGACCGTGCTAACCGTCGTGCTCGTAATGAACGCGATCAACTTCATCGACGGCCTCGATGGCCTGGTGGCTGGCGTCGCGCTTATCGCCAATGGCGTCTTCTTCATCTACAGTTACCTGCTCGCGGTGGATGCGGGAAACACCGCGTACTTCAACCTGGCCTCCCTGATCTCCGCGGCACTCATTGGCGCGTGCGCTGGATTCCTCCCACTCAACTTCCACCCGGCCAAGCTGTTCATGGGCGACGCCGGTGCTCTGCTTGTGGGTCTGCTGATGGCCGCATCCGCACTGACGGTTACCGGACAGGTCGACCCGAGTACCTGGACCGGTGGGCGTCAGCTGCTGCCGGCCTTCATCCCGATTCTTCTGCCTTTCGCGGTGCTGATCGTGCCGCTGCTCGATTTCGCGATGGCGGTGCTCCGACGATTGCGCGCCGGGCAATCTCCGTTCGCGGCCGACCGTAAGCATCTGCACCACCGCCTCGTCGACATGGGGCACAGCCACCTCCAGGCCGTGCTGATCTTCTACGGCTGGACCACGGCCTTTTCGCTCGGCTGTCTCGCTTTTCTGTTCCTCAGTTGGCAGGTCGCGACCGTGCTGACCGCACTCGCGCTCATTGTCTGCGTCATTGTCACGATTTCGCCACTCAGTCGGCGCCGCGCCACCGTCGAAAGCGAGCAATCATGACTTCGCCAACTGTGCTCGGGCTCTCGCTGCGCTACGGTGCCGTTGTCACGGGCGTAGTCATGCTGCTCGGCTCGATTATTGGTCTTATCTTCGCGGGGCCGTCTGGACTCGTGAGCGCGCTCATCGGTGCCGCCATCTCTGCGGTTTTCATGGCGCTGACCGCCCTCAGCATTCTTCTCGCCCAGCGCGTCGCGAAGGGGCGCTCCTCGGGTGGCCGGTACTTTGGCATCGTCATTTCGGCCTGGATTCTCAAGGTGCTGGTATTTTTCGTCATTGCCCTCTTCGTGGGGCGCATCGAGTGGTTGAACCCGTATTTGTTTTTTGCGGCGGTAGTAGCGGCCGTGATGGGGTCGCTCGTTGCCGACGGGCTGGCGATGCAGAGGGCGCGCGAGCCTTATGTCGGCGACGTGGCGCTTCCCGGTGACGCGGAACCGCAAAATTCGCCGCCAAATAGCGCCTAGGGCCTCGATCGAGGGTGCTCGGTGCCGGAATAATATTGCTAGACTTGCCTTCGGCCGCCGCGCCTTTGACCCGCCCAAGACGAATGATTCCGGAGTAAGCACCTGTTCGCCTCAGCTCTTGCAAACTTTCTCCCCTTTGCCGAAGGTGACGACTTTCAAGGCCCCTCGATCGACGACTTCTTCCCGGCCGGGGTGTTGTTCGTAGGCACTCCGTTTGAGCTCAATCGCATCTTGCTGATTCGCATCCTTGCGGTAGTCGTGCTCCTCCTCATTCTCTGGATCGGCACGCGCAGCCTGAAGCTTGTCCCGACGCGCGCTCAAGTGCTCTTAGAAGTCGTCGTCGAGTTCGTGCGAAAGGGCATCGTGATCGACACGCTCGGTGAGAAAGAGGGCAAGCGTTTCATGCCGATCCTCATGACGATCTTCTTCTTGACGCTCGCAATGAACTTGACCGGAACGATCCCGGGGCTTCAAATTGCGAGCACCGGGCTCATCGGTCAGGCGATCATTCTCGCCGTTGTCTCGTACGTAACCTTCATCTACGCGGGAATCAACAGGCACGGCGTGAGGTTCTTCAAGAACGCAATGGTGCTGCCCGGCGTGCCGTGGCCCATCCAGCCCGTCATCATCGTCCTCGAATTTCTTTCGACCTTCATCATTCGGCCAATCACGCTGACGCTGCGACTCACGATGAACATGGTCGCCGGGCACATGTTGCTCGCGCTCTGCTTTCTCGCCACCAACTTCTTCTTCTTCGGCGTGCTTGCCCAGGGCAACCCGATGGGACTGCTCGGTCTTGGCACCTTCGCTTTTGGCGTCGTGTTTGTCGCGCTCGAGATATTCATCGGCGCCCTTCAGGCCTTCGTTTTCACCATTCTCACCGCCATCTACATCCAGATGGCGTTGGCGGACGAGCACTAAGCGCTCCCCGTCGATTCTCGGCACCACCCCTCGAAAGGAAACCTTCTGTGAGCATCGTTGTAGGACAACTCGCACCCCTCGCCTTCGGTCTAGCGGCCATCGGCTCTGGTGTCGGCGTTGGCATGATCGTCGGCAAGACGATTGAGTCTGTGGCGCGCCAGCCCGAGCTTCAGGGCCGTCTGCAGACCCTCATGTGGATCGGTATCGCGCTAACCGAGGCACTCGCGTTTATCGCGATCGGTGTCGCATTCATCCCGTTCCCCGTTCCTGTCGTCGCGCCGTAAGGCACAAACCACAATTGAAGGAGTCTGAATGCTGATTGCATTCGTCGCCGAAGTCGTCGAAGAGGAGAGCACCGACTCGGTGCTCATCCCTCACCTGCCAGATCTGATCTGGGGCAGTCTCGCGTTTATCGTGGTTCTGGCGTTTTTCGTCTGGAAGTTCCTCCCGGCAATCAACGCAGCGCTCGACGCCCGTGTTGACGCGATCGAGGGTGGACTCAAGCGTGCAGAAGAGGCGCAAGCCGGAGCTGCCCAGGCGCTAGAGCAGTACAACGCTCAACTGACTGAAGCGCGCGTCGAAGCCGGACGTATTCGCGAGCAGGCTCGCGAAGACGCCAAGGTGATTCGCGCAGAATTGGTCGAGCAAGCCCAGGCTGATGCCGCGCGCGTTGTCGCTACCGCGAAGGCGCAAATCGAAGTTGAGCGCGCAGCCGCTCTCGCTTCGCTGCGCACCGAGGTCGGCTCACTCGCACTCGGACTCGCCTCGACTGTTATTGGTGAGAGCCTCAATAGCGACAAGCGCTCGAACGACATCGTCGACCGCTTCCTCGCTGATCTAGAGGCGTCAGAGGCCGCGAAACCGAAGGCCAAGGCGTAGTCATGGGTTCAGCGACACGGGAGTCAGTCAGCGCCGCAATTGCGGTGCTGACTGCACAGTCCTCCATCGATCTTGCGACCGGTCAGCAGTTGCTATCCGCATCGCAGACCGTCGAAGGCTCGTCGCATCTTCGTGCAGCTCTCGCCGACGACGCGGCAGAGGCCTCCGACCGGGTCTCGATCGTGCGCGCTCTCTTCGGCAACTACACCAAGCCAGCCCAGGCCGTGCTTGAGTCGCTCGCCTCTGGTCGATGGTCGTCCGCTGACGATCTCGTTGGTGCCATCGAACAGCTCGGCATTCGGGCGGTTGCCGCTGCGGCGCCGGCGTCAGTGACAATCAACGACGAGCTCTTTGCCTTCCTGACTGCCGTCACCTCGAACGCCGACCTCGAGCTCGCACTCGGCAGCAAGCTCGGCTCTGCCGACAGTCGAGTCGCAGTGGTCAACCGCTTGCTCGTAGATAAGGCCAGTGCACACACGCTCGCCATTGTCACCGCGCTCATCGCGCAGCCGCGCGGTCGTCGCATTGCAGAGCTGATTCGTTCTGCCTCGGCCATCGTCGCCGAGCAGTCGGGTTCGACTGTCGCGACCGTCACCGTTGCCGCGCCGCTCAGTGCGGCTCAGCGCGAGCGCCTCGAGAAATCGCTCTCCGGCCAGTACGGCCGCACCATCCGCATCAATGAGGTTGTTGACCAAGGCATTCTCGGCGGCATGCGCGTGCACATCGGCGACGAGATCATCGACGGCACGATCGCCAACCGCATCACCGATCTTCGACTTCGCCTCGCGAGCTAGCTCGCTTCGACCAACAGCCACGAAAAGGAAAGCAATGGCAGACCAGACCAGCAATGCAGATCTCGCGATCAGCGCAGACGAGATTCGCGACGCGCTCAAAGACTTCGTCAAGGCATACGAGCCAGGCAAGACCGCCGCGAACGAGGTCGGCTACGTAACCGACGCGGGTGACGGCATTGCGCACGTGCAGGGCCTGCCTGGCGTGATGGCCAACGAACTGATCCGTTTCGCTGACGGAACCTCTGGCCTCGCGCTCAACCTCAGCGAAGACGAGATCGGTGTTGTCGTGCTCGGCGAGTTCGCCGGAATCGTCGAGGGTATGGAGGTGGCCCGCACGGGCGAGGTTCTCTCCGTTCCCGTTGGCGACGCGTTCCTCGGTCGCGTCGTCGACCCGCTCGGCGCTCCGATCGACGGCCTCGGCACCATCGCCTCAGAGGGTCGCCGCGCGCTTGAGCTTCAGGCGCCAGGCGTCATGCACCGCAAGAGCGTGCACGAGCCGATGCAGACCGGCATCAAGGCCATCGACGCGATGATTCCGATCGGACGCGGCCAGCGTCAGCTCATCATCGGCGACCGCCAGACCGGCAAGACCGCGATCGCGATCGACACGATCATCAACCAGAAGGCCAACTGGGAGTCTGGCGACACGAATAAGCAGGTTCGCTGCATTTACGTGGCGATCGGCCAAAAGGGTTCGACCATTGCCGCCGTCAAGGGCGCGCTCGAAGACGCCGGCGCAATGGAGTACACGACCATCGTCGCAGCGCCAGCCTCTGACCCTGCAGGATTCAAGTACCTCGCCCCCTACACCGGCTCGGCCATCGGCCAGCACTGGATGTACGGCGGCAAGCACGTTCTCATCATTTTCGATGACCTATCGAAGCAGGCCGAGGCTTACCGCGCGGTATCCCTGTTGCTGCGTCGCCCACCGGGACGCGAGGCCTACCCTGGCGACGTGTTCTACCT
>JANONY010000018.1:0-5850 GCA_031421055.1 Actinomycetes bacterium
CTTGACTATGTCGCAACGCCGATGGGCGACCTCATGCTGCGGCGGCGTCTTGAGCCCACAACAGGAACACAGGTTTATGAAGTCAAGCTCGGCGACGAGTACCTGATGTCGTCGCTGTTCGTCGTCGCAGAGGAGCAGCACGCGCACCTTGGGCTCGCGGCTGCGAAGGGGGATGCGCTCGACGTGGTCGTCGGCGGGCTCGGGCTTGGCTACACGGCGCTCGCCGCGCTCGCCGATGCACGCGTGGCCCGGCTCGACGTGATTGAGACCATGGATGCAGTGATCGGGTGGCATGAGCGCAAACTGTTGCCGGCATCCGCTGCGCTTGTTGACGACCCGCGCACCACGCTCGTCAAGGCCGACTTCTTCGCCGTGATGCGCGCCGACCCGCAAAGCACGTGGGATGCGATTCTGCTCGACGTCGACCACTCCACCGAGCACCAGCTCGACCCGAGCCACGCCGACCTGTACACGGTCGAGGGGCTGCGTTCGCTCGCGCGGCACCTCAACCCTGGCGGGGTGTTCGCGCTGTGGTCGGATGATCCGCCGCTGCAATCATTCATGGCCGCGATCGGCGACGTGTTCGCTTCAACCGCGGCGCACGTCGTCTCGTTCGACAACGTTCTCACCGGGGGAGTCTCGACGAACTCAGTGTATGTGGCGCGCTTGTAGTTCTGCACGCTCGTAGTTCTGCGCGCTCGTAGTTCTGCACGCTCGTAGTTCTGCACAGCGGAGTTTTCTCCACAGCTTGGGCTGTGACGCGCTCGTCGGCTCATTCGATGCGCAGGCTTGGGCGCATGCAAGAGCTAGTCAAAGCAAAGAGCGACGCCGACTTTCTCGCGATGGTGCCGCACCTTCTTGGGTTTCGGCCGCGCGAGAGTGTCGTGCTGATTGGGTTTCGTGGCAAGCGAACGCACGGAGCGCTGCGGCTCGACCTCCCCACCGCGGCGGTCGGCTTCAACAAGTTCGCGGCGTATGCGCTGGGCACGATGGGCAAAATCCCTGGGCTGGAGGGCATCGCCGTCGTTGTCTTGACGGATTCGCCCGTGGGCAGCACTGCCGCCCACGAGTTCGCGAAGCTTCTGATCGGTCGCGTCGAGCGCTCGAATTTCAGTCTGCGAGGAGCATGGTGCATCGGCACCGATGGCTGGGTCTCGTATAGCGACGAATATCGAGAGGTGCGATCGCTCTACGAGATTGAGCTCTCGGATGTCGCCATCAGCAGAGCGGAGTTGGCACCGTCAACTGTCGGTGCGCTGCCCGAGGTGTCGGGCGAGGTCAAGCAGCGAGTCACCGCTCACCTTGAGCGTCTTCGGGATCCCGCTGCAGTCGCTGAGGACGATCTGACTCCCGACCACATGGCCGGATTTCTCGAACTAGCGCTTGAGTGGCAGGAGGCGGAGTTCGTGCGGGGAGGTGGGTTTCTGCTCGACCTGTTCCAAATGCCCATCGCGCGCGACGCGGCAATGTTGCAGTGGGCGTCGACGCAGCAGATAGGCGAACTGCTGTGGGGCTTCAACTATGACGCCGAGGGCGCCGATCTCATGATGGGCCGTGGGCCGCGCCCGGAGCTTGATCGCGTCGAGAAGGCGATCGCACTCGTCGGCCGCCTAGTTGCTGTCGCCGACGATGCAGACAGGGTCGCTCCGCTGTGCATGCTCGCGTGGATGCACTGGGCACTGGGGCAGGGTTCTGCGGGTGGTGGCTATCTCGACATGGCACTGGCGCTCGACCCCGACTACGGCTTGGCGAACTTGCTCGCAACGATGATGAGCAACGGGATACTGCCGGAGTGGGCTTTCACTGTTGATGCGAGTATTGCTGATGCATAAGCTCGTATATATGAAGACCATGATTGACATCGATGACGAGGCGCTCGCCGCTGCTGCCCGGGCGCTGGGTACCAGCACCAAGAAGGACACGGTCAACGCGGCTCTGCGGCTTGCTGGCGAACGTCAGCGGCGAATCGACGCACTGCTCGGCGACGTGCGCAACTTTGGGGTGGGTTCAGACATTGGCAACAAAGAAATCATGGCGGGCGCGCGCCGGTGAACTTTGGTGACGGTCCCGGCGCGCTGTATCTGATCGACACGTCGGCTCTGTCCAGATTGCACGTGCCCGTGGTGCAAGAAGTAATTTCCGCGATCCTCGTTGAGAAAATCGCCGCGACGTGCGCAACGATAGATCTCGAGATCGGTTACTCGTCGCGAAACACTGCTGAACTGCGAGACACCAATCAATTTCGGCGAACTCAGTACCGAAACCTTGAGTTGACCGAGTCGATCGCGCAGCGGGCGCGCGACGTTCAGGTGCAGATGGCGGCCAGCGGGCTGCACAGAGCAGCGGGCGTGATAGACCTGCTAACCGCCGCAGTCGCCGCCCACTACCGCGCCGTGATCCTGCACTACGACGCCGACTTCGAGCACATCGCGGCGGTCACGGGTCAACAGCATTTGTGGATTGCCCCGCGCGGAACCCTCGTTTGACCTCGCAGACCTAGGCTTGCCTGCATGACCGAGGCGACGCATCCCAAGCTCGAAGAGTTGATCGCGACGCTCGAGCGGCTTCGGGCGCCGGGCGGTTGCGCGTGGGACCGCGAGCAGACCCACAGCTCACTCGTGCGCTACCTCATTGAAGAGACGTACGAACTCGTGGATGCGATCGAGACCGGCTCAGACACCGAATTGATCGAAGAGCTCGGCGACGTTCTCTACCAGGTGGTGTTCCACTCCGACATCGCTGCTTCGGATGGTCGCTTCACGCTCGAAGACGTCGCCGCGCACATGAACGCGAAGATGATCGGACGCCACCCGCACGTGTTCGGCGACGCCGTAGCAGAGACGGCGGATGACGTCATGGCCGTCTGGGACGACCTCAAACGCGCAGAGAAGCCATCGCGCACCTCGACCCTCGATGGCGTGCCCGCGGGTATGCCGTCGCTGTTGCTCGCCGACAAGCTGCTCGGAAAGGGTGTGCCGGTCGCTGGCTCAGGTTCGTGGTCGTCGGAATCCGAACTGGGCGACTTCCTGCTCTCGACCGTGGCCGCCGCGCGTGCTGCCGGGTTCGATGCGGAGCGGGCGTTGCGTGGGGCGTTGCGTGGGTTGCAGGAGGAGATTCGCGGCTCTGAGCGGGTTGAGTAGGCCGCAGGCCGGGTCGACCCCAGCTCTTCTCCGCGACCTCTTCTCCGCGCCCAACCTGTGGAAAGAACTTCTCCACAGATTGCTCCACGACTATCGAACATTCGTTCGAACTCTGCGAAAATGTATTTATGAACCTCAGCAGCGTTCTCGACTCCCTCGCCGAGTCGACCGCTGCCCTCGAGGCAGTCGTGCCGTCAATTGCCCAGTCGGATGACGCCACGCTCATCGCAAACCAAGGCCGCCTTGCCGAGGCGCGACGTCGCATTGACGCGGCTGTGGCTGTTTCGTCGGCAGAGATGGAGCGACGCTCCCACCGCGACCTCGGCTACGCCGGGCTTGCGCAGCGCCTCGGTGCGCGCACACCCGAGCGCCTTGTGCAAACGGTCTCCGGAGTTAGCAAGCGCGAGGCGAGTATTCTGCTGCGCGTGGGCGCCATGCTCGAGTCGGCGCCCGACTCCCCGCTCACCGCGCCGATCGCCCGTGGGCAGCTGTCTGTTGAGGCCGCCGAAGTGATCAGGGCGGGCCTCGGCGAGCCCTCGCCGACCGCAAGCCCGGAGGCCCTCGCCCGGGCCGAGGCGCAACTGGCCTCAGAGGCACCGACGCTCACCATCGAACGACTCGCGGCGCGTGCTCGCGAACTACGCGACCTCATCGACGAGAGCGGCATCGCCGAGCGCGAAGAGCAGCGCCGCGAACGCCGGTTCTTGCGATTGATTCCGCAGTGGGATGGCATGGTGCGCGTCACCGGACTACTCGACCCAGAATCCGCGGCCCTCGTCACCGACGCCTTCGATGCCGTCACGTCGCCGCGTCGCGGCGGGCCGCGCTTCGTTGCCGCGGAAGACAAGAAGCGCGCAGCGGCCATCGAGCACGACCCCCGCACGACAGAGCAGATCATGCTCGACACCTTCGTTGAGATCGTGAAGGTCGCTGTGGCGGTCGACCCTGGCACCATGTTCGGGTCCCGCAAGCCCTCGGTGCGTATTGTCGTGACCGACACCGATCTTCACCGCGGTAGCGGAGCCGGGCACCTCGAAGGGCAGACCGCAACGGTTTCCATCGCGACGGTGCAACGGCACGCGTGCGACGGCGGCGTGCTCGAGGTTCAGCTCGGCCGCGACGGTCAGGTCTACAAACCGGCGGCGCCACAGCGGCTGTTCAGTGCGGCGCAGCGAGTGGCGCTCGCGATTCGCGATGGCGGGTGTCGCTTCGGTGACTGCGATAGACCGCCCTCCTGGACGGAGGCGCATCACGTGAACTTCTGGAGCAAGGGCGGAGCCACGAGTGTCGCGAACGGAATCCTGTTATGCAAGTTCCATCACTTACTCGTGCACAACAATCACTGGAACATACACAGCGACGGCGTGGACTTCTGGCTCGAGCCACCCGCGAGCGTAGATCCGGAGCGACGACGAATACCGATGCCGAGCAAGAGTGCGACGATGCGCTGGATCGCGGCTGAGCGGTCGGCCGAGAGGTCGGCCGAGAGACCGGCCGAGAGGTCGGCATGAGGTCGGCATGATGCAGCGGCCCGTGTGCACGCGGCCCGTGTGCCTGCGGCCCAAGAGGTGCGTGCGCTCACCCAAAGGTGCGTGCGCTCGCCCAGAGGTGCGTGCGCCCGGCGCGGCGTGCACGCCGCACGAGCGGCGGCCGACTCAATAGTAAGGTGCCCCCCTCAACCCGAATGAAGAGGGCACCCTTGCTAACGCTGGAAGAGCGCAGAACGCGCAATGTGATCCAGTGCTGGCATGGGCCAAGGAATTACCCGATTCATTTGGCCCAGTACGTGGGAGAACTCTCATCGCTGAGCCGTTCACAGAGTGGTTGTTTGCTGAAGAACAACCTCCCTAAACATACAGATTAGCGGCGACTAAAGCAAAACGTCCGTTATGTTAATGGTGTGTCCCGACCACCTGACCTCAAGCGCAAGGCGCAGTTGCTCGTCGAGATCGTCGACTACTTCGCCGAGCGCCCGCTGGCTGGCCTCTCCTTTCGCACTCTGGCGCTTGGCTTGGGGGTGAGCACCTATTCGCTGGTTTACCACTTCGGCACCAGAGAGCACTTGCTCAGTGAGATCGTTCGCGCCGTCGCAGAGCAACAAGTGGCGGCGCAAGAGCACCTCGATGGCCAGCCTCCGTCGGTCGACCAGTTTTTCACGCGTGTGTGTGCGATCTTCGACTGGCAATTCGAGTCGCAGCACATCAAACTGCAGCGGCTCGAGTTCGAGGGCGCCATGATCGAGACCCTCGACCGCGAACACCACACCTACACGCGCGGCATCTACGCCCACTGGCTTGAGGTCATAACGCGGTTGCTGCTCAACCTCGGTATCGACAGCTCGGATGCGTCAACCGAGGCTCGTATCCTCACCAACCTGTTTTACGGATTCCGCTACGACCTCGTGCTCAATGATGACCCGGTCACCATCAAACACAGTTTCAGGCTCGCATTGGAGCGCTACCGCGAGCACCTCAGCGCGTTGGTTGAGCGCTCGGTCTGAGCCGCTCGGCCTGAGCTGCTCGGCCTGAGCTGCTCGGCGTGAGCCGCTCCGCCCGCATCCAAAGAGCTACGCGATACGAGTGCCGCTGCTCAGCGTGCGGGCCGGAGTGCGCAGCTTGAACCACGCGCCACCGAGCGCGACGACGGCGAGCATCAGGTGAATCACGAGCCCAGCGAACCAGCTTGGCACCGTCTTGGCGATGATCTCGCT
>JANONY010000019.1:0-4335 GCA_031421055.1 Actinomycetes bacterium
CACGCGGGCACCCTGCCCTCTCGGGGCACCCTGCCGGGGACAAAGGGGCGGGGCCCAGGCACAGGCACGATCAGCGGCAGCGCGCGGGGCGCGGAGACGGCGGGGCGCAGCCCTCCTCCACAGGCACACGAATCGCGCGAGGGGGGCCATCTTCGAGGGGACGACGTGGGAGGCACTAGACCGGGGTGATGCATCCTTTTCAGGTCATGTCCGAGCCGATTAGGCGGCGCATTGTTGAGATTCTGGCGTCGGGTGAACACACATCCGGGCAGGTGTGTGAATCGATTGCCTTCGAATTCAACGTCACGCGCACGGCCGTCTCGAAGCACCTTGCGATATTGCTCGAGAACCAGTGGGTGCACGTGCGCCCCGACTACACGATGCGGCTTTACCGGCTCGACGATCGCGCGATTGACCGTCTCTCGCGGGAGGTTGCCCAGCTGCGGGCACTCTGGCGACGGCGCATCGGCGAGACGTACGGCGCAGACACCCTGCCCGAGAACGCTCGACCACTCGAGAAGGCTCGCCGCCGCGTGCGCGCTGGCACGATGAAAGGCATGCGCGGACACCGCGGAGACGCATGGCGACCGTAGGCTGAGGGGGTGAAGAAGCATGAGGTCCGGGTTCACCGCAGCGACGAGAACCTTCCGCGCGAGCAGCAGCTGGCGTGGAAGATCGCCGAGGTTGCCGCCGAGCAGCTGCAACCGACGGATGCGGTGACCGACATGGTCATCAACCGCATCATTGACAACGCTGCGGTTGCGATCGCGTCGCTGGATCGCGCGCCGGTGACGGCCGCGCGCGGGCAGGCGCTCGCGCATCCGGGGCCGCGCAGCACCGTTTTCGGCACGCCAGAAGCGGTCAGCCCAGAGTGGGCAGCTTGGGCCAACGGCGTCGCGGTGCGCGAGCTCGACTACCATGACACCTTCTTGGCCGCGGAGTATTCGCACCCCGGCGACAACATCCCGCCGATTCTCGCTGTGGCGCAGCATGCGGGCCGTAGCGGCGCCGACCTGCTGCGGGCCATCGTTACTGGGTACGAGATCCAGATCGATCTCGCCCGCGCGATCAGCTTGCACAAACATAAGATCGACCATGTGGCCCACCTCGGGCCGAGTGCCGCGGCTGGTATCGGCACGCTGCTCGCACTCGACACCGCCACGATCTTTCAGGCGATCGGCCAGGCGCTGCACACGACGACCGCGACCCGCCAATCGCGCAAAGGCGAGATCAGCGAGTGGAAGGCCTTCGCTCCCGCCCTCGCGGGTAAGGCCGCCGTCGAGGCGATTGACCGTGCCATGCGCGGGCAGTCCAGCCCGACCCCCATCTACGAGGGAGAAGACGGCGTGATCGCCTGGCTGCTCGACGGGCCTAGTGCGCGGTATGAGGTGTCGCTGCCCGAGCGCGGTGAAGCGCGTGAGGCAATTCTTGCGAGCTACACCAAGGAGCACTCGGCGGAGTACCAGGCGCAGGCGTGGATCGACCTCGCCCGCAGGCTCGGCACCGAGTACCCGCAGCTGCGCGAGCCTGGCACGATCACGAGCGCGGTGCTGCACACCAGCCATCACACGCACTACGTGATTGGATCGGGCGCAAACGACCCACAAAAGTACGACCCGACGGCGTCGCGCGAGACCCTCGATCACTCGATTCCCTACATTTTCGCCGTAGCGTTGCACGACGGCGAGTGGCACCACGAGCGCAGCTACACCCCGGAACGCGCTGCTCGGCCCGACACCGTATCGCTGTGGCAGAGGATCACCACCGCCGAAGACGCGGAGTGGACGCGCCGGTACCACCTGCCTGAGCCCTCGTTCGGCGGCCGTGTCGAGATCGAGTTGGCGAACGGCGAGCGAGTCGTCGGTGAGATCGAGGTTGCGGATGCCCACCCCCGTGGCGCGCGTCCGTTTGCGAGGGCCGACTACATCCGAAAATTTGAAGAATTGGCCACCGAGCGGATTGAGCCCGTCGAAATCCAACGCTTCCTCGACCTCGCCCAGCGGCTACCCGAGTTGACTCCGACCGAGCTGCTTGGGCTCACCGTGCACGCTGACAACCTGCCCATCTCACCGAGGGGACTCTTCTAATGTTGTATTCGACGCGCACCCCGGCCGAGAAGCGGGCAGCGTTTCGCGCCGCGCTCGCGAGCGGTGAGCTACAGCGCTTTCCCGGAGCGTTCAACCCGCTCAGCGCGAAGCTCATTCAAGACAGAGGCTTCGAGGGTGTCTACATCAGCGGTGCGGTGATCAGCGCAGACCTCGGCCTGCCCGACGTCGGACTCACGACGCTCACCGAGGTCGCAACACGGGCGAGGCAGATCGCGCGCATGACTGACCTGCCGTCGCTGGTGGATGCCGACACCGGTTTCGGCGAGCCGATGAATGTCGCGCGCACGGTGCAAGAGCTTGAAGATGCCGGCGTCGCTGGCCTGCACATCGAAGACCAGGTGAATCCGAAGCGCTGTGGGCACCTCGACGGCAAGGCCGTGGTTGATGCCGACACCGCGATCAAGCGCATTCGCGCGGCGGTGAGCGCTCGGCGCGACCCCAACCTGCTGATCATGGCGCGCACCGATATGAGGGCGGTTGACGGTTTGCAGGCGGCAGTGGACCGTGCGAAGCAACTCGTCGACGCGGGGGCCGACGCGATTTTCCCCGAGGCGATGGCGACTCTCGACGAGTTCGCGGCGGTGCGCGCGGCGGTTGACGTGCCTCTGCTCGCGAACATGACAGAGTTCGGCAAGAGTGCGCTGTTTACCACCGAGCAGCTCGCGAACGTCGGAATCAACCTAGTTATCTTCCCGGTGAGCCTGCTGCGGCTCGCGATGGGAGCTGCCGAGCGCGGCTTAGACACCCTCGCGGCTGAGGGTTCGCTCAACGCTCAGGTTGAGCATATGCAGACCCGCGCGCGCCTCTACGAGCTGCTCGACTACGAGGCCTACAACGAGTTCGACACATCCATCTACAACTTCGAGGTTTGAGCGCATTGAACCCGTCGAAAACCGTGCGCCTTGTCACGCTCGGTCGCGACGCGATGCTCGCACTTCTCGACCACGACCTCGCCCGCGCGAGCGAGCTCGCGGGTCTCGAGTTGAGCGACTTCTACACCTCTGACGAGATCAGCTGGCTCTGGGCGTTGCGCGCCAAGCAGATTGCCGCGCATGCAGAGAGCGAGCACTGGGCCGCGAGCGTGATCGTTGATGGCGAGACCGGACTCGCGGTCGGCCATGCGGGATTCCACGCCCCGCCCGACGATACCGGCATGGTCGAGATCGGCTACTCGATCGACCCCTTGGTTCGGCGGCGGGGCTATGCGCGGGCGACCGTCGCCGCGCTGCTGGTTCGTTGCGCGAGCGAGCCTGCCGTTGTCACGGTGCGGGCGTGCATCAGCCCAGGCAACACGGCGTCCCTTGCCACGATTGCGGGCTTTGGATTCGTGCATACCGGCGAGCAGATCGACGACGAAGACGGCCTCGAGTACATCTTCGAGCGGCGTGCGAAAGGTAGCGTGGAGTCATGACTGAAATGCACAAGGGCCTCACCGGCGTCGTCGTCGACACCACGGCGGTTTCGAGTGTCAACGCCGACACCAATTCGCTGCTGTACCGCGGCTACCCGGTGCAAGAACTGGCCAAGAACTGCACCTTCGAAGAGGTCGCCTACCTGCTCTGGCACGGTGAGCTGCCGACAGCTGAGCAGCTGGCCGAGTTCGAGACCCTCGAGCGTTCGTTGCGCCCCCTAGACCCACGCGTCAAGCGCGTAATCGACGAGCTGCCGACCACCGCGCATCCGATGGATGTGGTGCGCACCGCTGTCAGCGTGCTCGGCGCCACCGACCCGACACTCAATGAGCCGAACGGAATTCTCGACCGCAAGCTCAACGAGGGCCGCGCCGTCTACTTGTTCGCCCAGCTGCCCTCGATCGTCGCCTACGAACAGCGCCGTCGTCGCGGAGAACAGCTCGTCGAGCCGCGCGACGACCTCGGCTATTCGGCCAACTTTCTGCACATGAGCTTCGGCGAAGTGCCAGAGCTGGTGGTGGTCGAGGCCTTCGACGTATCGATGATCCTGTACGCCGAGCACTCCTTCAACGCAAGCACCTTCACCGCGCGGGTGGTCACGAGCACGCTCGCCGACATCTACTCGGCGGTGACCGCAGCGATCGGCGCGCTCAAGGGCCCGCTGCACGGTGGTGCCAACGAGGCGGTGATGGTCGCCTTCGAAGAGATCGAGACGGCCGACAAGGCAGAGGCATGGCTCGACGATGCCCTTGCGGCGAAGCGCAAGATCATGGGCTTTGGCCACCGGGTCTACAAGAAGGGCGACTCGCGCGTGC
>JANONY010000020.1:0-1883 GCA_031421055.1 Actinomycetes bacterium
CACTTTGCCGACTTCCCGGGCAGCCAAGCGAAGTACGTAATGGCGCCGAAGGGCGCGGTCCTTGACTTTGTGGTCGACATTCGCGTTGGTTCGCCGACCTTCGGGCAGTGGGACTCTGTGCTGCTCGACGACGTTGACCGCCGTGCTATCTACATCGGTGAAGGACTCGGCCACGCGTTCGTAGCGCTCACCGAGGGCGCGACGGTGAGCTACCTCGTCTCTGACGTGTACAGCCCGAGCCGCGAACACGGCATCAACCCTCTCGACCCCGAGGTCGGGCTGCGGTTTCCCGATGAGGCCGGAGAGCTGCTGCTCTCGCCGAAAGACACCGAGGCTCCCGGCCTGGCTGAGGCCGCCGCATCGGGCCTGCTTCCGAGCTGGGATGCTGCGACGAGTTTCTACGACTCCATCCGAACGATCGGAAACTAGACCATGCGCGGAATCATCCTGGCCGGGGGATCCGGCACCCGGCTGTGGCCGATCACCAAGGGCATCTCGAAGCAGCTCATGCCGATCTACGACAAGCCGATGATCTACTATCCGCTGTCCACTCTGATGAGCGCGGGCATCAACGACATTCTCATCATCACTACTCCCGACGACCAGCCGCAGTTTCAGCGGCTACTTGGTGACGGTGCTGAACTGGGTATCCGGCTCAGCTACGCGTCACAGCCCTCGCCCGACGGGCTCGCACAGGCCTTTCTCATCGGCGAGGAGTTCATTGGCGACCAGAAGGTCGCTCTCGTGCTCGGCGACAATATTTTCCACGGTGTCGGTCTTGGCTCCAACCTGGGACGTCACACCGACGTCGACGGAGCGCTGATCTTTGCCTATCACGTGCGAAATGCTCGGGCCTACGGCGTTGTCGAATTTGACGACAACCGGCGGGCTATTTCTATCGAAGAGAAGCCGACGCATCCAAAGAGCAATTTTGCCGTGCCTGGTCTGTACTTTTATGACAACTCGGTCGTCGCGGTTGCGAAATCGATCACGCCAAGTGAACGCGGGGAGCTTGAGATCTCTACCGTAAACAAGCACTACCTCGACCGGGGTGCCCTTCAAGTCAACGTGCTCGACCGGGGCACGGCCTGGCTTGACACCGGCACTTTTGAGTCAATGGTGCAGGCGACCGAGTTCGTTCGCGTCGTCGAAGATCGCCAGGGGTACAAGATTGGCTGCATAGAGGAAATCGCCTGGCGCGCCGGCTGGATTGACGACGCCCAACTCTTGGCTATCGCTTTCCCCCTCACGAAGAGTGGCTATGGCACCTATCTCATGCACCTTCTCGAGAGCGGCGCGTGAACAACCAAGCCCGACGCACCCGAGTGCTCATCATCACGGGCGACGCGATCGGCGTGAAGATGGCAGGCCCTGCGATCAGGGCATGGAACATGGCGCTAGAGCTGTCGCGCGCTAACGACGTCATTCTCGTGGCGACGACCCAGCTCGAAGAGTTGCTCGAGGCGCCCTTCGAGCTCAGGCGCGTGCGCCCAGGCGACGACGCTGCGTTCAGCCTGCATGAGCGCTGGGCCGATGTCGTAGTGTTTCAAGGTCACGCAATGTCGCAGTTTGCCGTGCTGCAGACCACCGATCGCGTAGTCGTAGCCGATATCTACGACCCGATGCACCTTGAGATGCTCGAGCAGGGTCGTGAGCAGCCTCGGGCCACGTGGAACCTGCAGGTGACGAAAGCTCGAGAAGTGCTCAACCAACAGCTGGCGAGAGCCGACTTCATGCTCTGCGCCTCCGAGCGCCAACGACTCTTCTACCTTGGTCACCTTGCGGCGCTTGGCCGCGTCAACCCAGCGACCTACGAGAGCGATCCGCACCTCGACGGGCTGTTGGCCGTCGTGCCGTTCGGGCTGAGCTCTATCGCGCCGAAG
>JANONY010000021.1:0-4571 GCA_031421055.1 Actinomycetes bacterium
CGCGCGGAACCGGTTGGGCCGATTTCGGCACGACCGTCACGTTTATCGCCACCCAGCAGTAGCTTCTCCACCGATCATCTCGCGGCGCCGCTCGCACGGTCGCTACCGTGCTGTCATAGTTCATGCTTTCGTCGTTGCGCGCAGCGTTGCTCGACGCGCTCGCTGTGCTGTTGCCGATTGACTGCGCCGGATGCGGCGCGCCCGACCGCTCGATCTGCGAGCGGTGCGCTGCCGCTCTTGACGGCCCGCCGATCGAGTCGCTCACCCCCGCGGGCCTCGTCGTTCGCAGCGCGCTGGCCTACGAGGGCGTCGCGCGCCAGCTTGTGCTCGCTCTCAAAGAGCACAACAGAACGGATGTGGCCACACCCCTCGCACGCCACTTCACCACGCTGCTGCCCGCGGCCCTCACCCTCGTCGCGGTGCCGAGCTCGCCACTCGCCCTCCAGGGCCGCGGATATGACCCGGTGCGCCTTCTCGTGCGCGCCCCGCTGCTGCGGGCGTTGGAGGTCGCGCACGCCGGCGTCGCGCAAAAGAGTCTTGGCGTCGACGAGCGCGCGGCAAACCGCGCGGGTTCTCTGCGCGCACGGTGCTCGCTCGCGGGGCTGCGGGTCGCGATTGTTGACGATGTGCTCACCACCGGAGCGACGCTCGATGAGGCGGCGCGGGCGATCCGGGCGGCGGGGGGCGAGGTTGATCACGCTGTCACACTCGCTGCGACTCCCCGCTATTTTGAGCGTTCTCCGTGAGTCACCTGCGCATTGCGCACAAGCTTTGGCGCAGTGCGTGACAACGCGGGGTGGCGGGTCTACGGTTGGGCTAAAGGCGCGAATCTGGACCGCCTGAAGGTGGCCCGGCGTCAATAAAGCTGGGGAGGCTGTCGTGGAAATCACCGTAACCGCACGCAACCTAGGGGTCACTGATCGCTTTCGTGAGTACGCGACCGAGAAGTCAGAGAAGGTCGCTCATCTCGCCGAGAAGGCCATCGCTTTCGAGATCAAGCTGAGCCGTCACCACGAGACTCGCGGGTCGAGCGGAGACGATCGGGTCGAGCTCACGCTGATCGGCCCTGGGCCGCTCGTTCGCGCCGAAGCGGCCAGCTCAGACAAGTACGCCGCGTTCGATATGGCGCTCGACAAGCTCATGGAACGGGTGCGCCAAACCAAGGACCGCGGCAAGGTGCATCGCGGGCAACACCGCCCGACCTCGCTGCACGAGGCCAGCTCCACCGGCTTCAGCCGCATGGGCCTGACGCCAGCGAGCCTCGAGGTGATCGAGGCGGTGACCACCGGCTCTATCCCGTTGCCGACGGCCGCGGCGGCGCCAGTGGCCGAGGAGTCAGACGAGGACTACAGCCCGGTGGTAATTCGAAAGAAGGTGTTCGCGGCATCCCCAATGACTGTCGACGACGCCCTGTACAACATGGAGCTCGTCGGCCATGACTTCTACCTGTTCATTGACGCAGAGACCCACCGCCCGAGCGTGGTCTATCGCCGCAAAGGGTGGGACTACGGCGTCATCGGTCTAGACGAGCACGGGGATGACGTGCCCGAGTTCGCCGGGAGCGCAAAACGGAGTCGCCGCGGGTAGGGCTGCGCGCAGCTTCGTGACCGCGCGCGTTGGTAGCATTACGGCTGATAACAAGCGGGTCACGAAGCAGTGCCCCAACCGTCGAACAGTTGTGGAGTAAGTGGTGGCCAACGTACTCGAGCGCGTCCTTCGTGTAGGTGAAGGGCGCCTTCTTCGCAAACTCAAGCACTACGCAGAAGCCGTCGATCACCTCGCCGAAGACTTCAGCCAGTTGACCGACGACGAACTCAAGCACGAGACCGTTGAGCTGCGGGAACGCTACGCCGCGGGAGAGTCACTCGACGACCTGCTGCCTGAAGCGTTTGCTGCCGTGCGCGAGGCGGCATCCCGCACTCTCGGCATGCGTCACTTCGAGGTGCAGCTCATGGGCGGCGCGGCCCTGCACCTTGGCAACATCGCCGAGATGAAGACGGGCGAGGGCAAGACCCTTGTCGCAACGCTGCCCGCCTACCTCAACGCCATCGCGAGCCGCGGCGTGCACGTGATTACGGTCAACGACTACCTCGCGAGCTACCAGTCAGAGCTGATGGGCCGCATTTTTCGCGCGCTCGGAATGACGACCGGCTGCATCCTCTCTGGCCAGACCCCAGAGGAGCGCCGCACCCAGTACGCCGCCGACATCACCTACGGAACGAACAACGAGTTCGGCTTCGACTACCTGCGCGACAACATGGCGTGGCAAGCGGTCGACATGGTTCAACGCGGGCACTACTACGCCGTTGTCGACGAGGTCGACTCGATTCTCATCGACGAGGCGCGCACGCCGCTGATTATCTCTGGCCCCGCCTCGGGTGAGGCCAACCGCTGGTTCGCCGAGTTCGCGAACCTCGTCACCAAGCTCGTTCCAGACGAGGACTACGAGGTCGACGAGAAGAAGCGCACCGTCGGGGTGCTCGAGCCAGGCATCGAGAAGGTCGAAGACCACCTCGGTATCGACAACCTGTATGAGTCGGCCAACACTCCGCTCATCTCTTTTCTCAACAACTCGATCAAGGCGAAGGCCCTGTTCAAGAAAGACAAGGACTACGTCGTGATGAACGGCGAGGTTCTCATCGTCGACGAGCACACCGGCCGCATCCTGATGGGTCGCCGCTACAACGAGGGAATCCACCAGGCGATCGAGGCGAAGGAGGGAGTGACGGTCAAGGCGGAGAACCAGACCCTCGCGACCGTGACGCTGCAAAACTACTTCCGCCTGTACAAGAAGCTCAGTGGCATGACCGGTACGGCAGAGACCGAGGCGGCGGAGTTCATGTCGACCTACAAGCTCGGTGTTGTCGCGATTCCGACCAATAAGCCGATGGTGCGTAAAGACCAGGCAGACCTGGTCTACAAGAGCGAGAAGGCCAAATTCGAGCAAGTGGTTGAAGACATCGTTCGTCGCCATAGCACCGGGCAGCCCGTGCTTGTTGGCACAACGAGCGTAGAGAAGAGTGAGCTGCTCGCCAAGATGCTTGCCCGTCGTGGCGTGAAGCACGAGGTGCTCAACGCGAAGAACCACGCGCGCGAGGCAGCGATCGTCGCACAGGCAGGCCGGTTCGGCGCCGTCACCGTCGCCACCAATATGGCCGGCCGCGGCACCGACGTCATGCTCGGCGGCAACGCAGAATTTTTGGCAACGGCCAACCTCAACAACCAGGGCCTCAGCCCGGTCGACACGCCCGACGAGTACGAAGCCGCGTGGGACGGCGTCTTCGAGCAGATCAAGCGCGAAGTGCAGGCCGAGGCAGATAAGGTGACCGCGGTCGGTGGGCTCTACGTGCTCGGCACCGAGCGCCACGAATCGCGGCGCATCGACAACCAGCTGCGCGGTCGATCTGGCCGCCAGGGTGACCCGGGCGAGAGCCGCTTCTACCTCTCGCTGCAAGACGACCTCATGCGACTGTTCAATTCGGGCGCGGCAGAGGCGCTCATGCGCAACTCGCCCGATGATCTGGCGATCGAATCAAAGACCGTTTCGCGCGCGATTCGCTCCGCGCAGTCGCAGGTCGAGGGTCGCAACGCCGAGATTCGCAAGAACGTGCTCAAGTACGATGACGTGCTCAACCGTCAGCGCGAAGCAATTTACACCGACCGCCGCCACATTCTCGAGGGCGACGACCTGCACGAACGTGTCGCTCGCTTCTTGGATGATGTCGTCGGCGAGGTTGTCGACGTGCACACGGCAGAGGGCCACAGCGACGACTGGGACTTCGACGCCCTGTGGACTGAGTTGAAAACCATCTACCCGATTTCGATCACGGTGGATGAAGTGCTCACCGAGGCCGGAACCCGCGGCCGCGTGACCGACACCTTCCTCACGAAGGAGATTCTCAGCGACGCCCGCATCGCCTACCAGCGCCGGGAGCAGTCGCTCGGCTCACCGGCGATGCGCGAGCTCGAGCGCCGGGTTGTACTGAGCGTTGTCGACCGCCGTTGGCGCGACCACCTCTACGAGATGGACTACCTCAAAGACGGCATCGGCCTTCGTGCGATGGCCCAGCGCGACCCGCTCGTCGAGTACCAGCGCGAAGGCTTCACGCTCTACCAGCAGATGATGGGCTCGATTCGCGAAGAGTCGATCGGTTTCTTGTTCAACCTCGAGGTCGAGGTCACCGGCGGCAACGCCGTCGCGGCTCGCGGCCTGCAGCAGCCGACTCAGCCGGCGAGCGGCCTCAGCTACTCGGCCCCATCATCGGATGCCGCGGGCGGCGTCGAGGTGCGCAACCAGCGCGGTCAGGTCGAGCAGGCCGCGACCGCGCGCGCTGCCCAGCAGCAGGCCGCGTCGGAGTCGGCCTTCCGCCAGCAGCCGGCGGCCGCTCCGGCCCAGCAGGCTTCGGGCACTGGCGCGTTCGGTCAGAAGACCGGCGGTGCCGCGGCGGCAGGCCCGCCGCCCGTCAACCGCGCGCAGCGTCGAGCTCAGGAGAAGAAAAAGGGGCGCTAAGCCCGGCCCCGCGCGCAACTTTTGGCCCGGCCGAGCCGAGCCGGGCGCGCAACTTTTGGCC